>JBCDDI010000069.1:0-11311 GCA_039180365.1 Pseudomonadota bacterium | reverse complement strand
GTAGCAACATCCCGCGGGGTTCCGCGACGGGTCGATCGCTGAGCGTTTTGGGACTTGCTGTTCTGTTGACGCTAAAGAGCTGTTGATCCGGGTGTTCTTGGGAGCGCATAGCAGCATTCTGCAGGGTTGCGCGATGCGTCGCCGGCTCGGCGTTTTCGACTTGCTGTTCCGTTGACGCTTCAGAGCTGTTGATCTGGGTGTTTGTGCGAGCGCATAGCAAAAGTTTGTAGGATTCCCCGATGAGCGTAGAGGCATTCAGAGAGCTTTTCCGGCTGGATGTGGGTCTGGTTCAGGGGCCTATGGGCGGTGTGGCGGGTCCGAAGCTTGTGGCTGCGGTCAGTAATGCGGGCGCCCTTGGCGTGTTGCCGATCTGGGCCCGGGATCCCGCTGGGGCCCGGCGTCTCATGGAGCGGACCAGCGCGCTGGCTCGGCGACCCTATGCGGTGAACCTCCGGGCAGACCTTGTGCAAACGGCGCATGTCGCCGAGGCGCTCGCGGCGGACATTACTCTGTTTCACCTCTTCTGGGGTGATCCTGCGGCAACGGCCCGGGAAATCCTGGCCGGTGGTGGTCGTTTCATCGCAACCGTCGGCGATGCCGAAGCTGCGCGGATCGCCCTGGATGCCGGTGCCTGCGCACTGGTGGCGCAGGGTGTGGAGGCGGGCGGGCACGTCCTCTCGGAGACGCCGCTCGAGGCGTTGCTTGCGGAGGTTCTTCCCCTGGCGGCGGAAACGCCTGTGCTCGCCGCCGGCGGCATCGTCACGCCGGAAGACGCGGCCCGGGCTCTGGTGCTTGGGGCCTCCGGCGTGCTCTGTGGTTCCCGCTTCGTCGCCAGCGACGAGTCGGAGGCTCATGACGACTACAAGCTGGCCCTCGTCGAGGCCGGAGCAGACGCAACGGTCCGATCACTCTGTTATGACCTTGGCTGGTCTGAAGCGCCGCATCGCACTCTGGTGACGGAAACCTACCGCCGCTGGGCCGCGGCCGGTGCCGCGCCCATGGGTGATCGTCCCGGTGAGGAGGATGTGATGTTCACCACCGCTGAAGGCACCGCCATCCCCCGGTATTTTGTTGCGCCACCGGCGCAGGGCATGCAGGGTCAGGTGCTCGAAGGCGCCCTTTACGCGGGCAGCGGCGTTGAGCGCATCAGCGCAACGCGCTCCGCCGCAGACCTCGTGGCCGACTTCGCGGCAGTGCTTGCCTAGCCAGGCCCGGCGCTCAGAGGAGCAGCAACAGTCCTATCCCGAGCAGCAGCCGGTAGATCACGTAGGGGAGCATGCCCGTCCGTTCCACCAGGGCAATGAAGGCGGAGATACAGAGGTAGGCGCTGATTGCCGCCAGGGCCGCCCCGGAAATCAGATCCAGCCAGCGGGCCGGTTCAGGGGTGGCGAGCAGATCCAAGGTTGTCAGCAGCGCAGCCCCGGCGATTGTGGGGATGGACAACAGGAAGGAAAAACGTGCCGCCCGGGTTCTTGAGAGACCGAGCAGCAGGGCCGCAGTAATCGTGATGCCCGAGCGTGAGGTGCCGGGAATGAGGGCCAACATCTGCGCGCCACCAATTAAAAGCGCATCCAACCAGCTGAAGGCTTCCCGGCTGCCGGGCCTGCGATCGGCGAAGCCCAGTAGGATCCCGAAGACGATCGTTGTCGTGGCGATGGTGGTCAGCGTCCGCCAGGTGCCTTCCACGTCGTCTTTAAAGAGCAGCCCGGCAATGGCGACGGGCACGGAGGCCGCTCCCACCTTGAGCATTTCCAGGAAGTCATCGTCCACGCCGCGGCCGCTGATGGCGCCGAAGCTGCTGTTCAGATAGGTCAGCAGATCGCTGCGGAAATAGAGGCAGACCGCAGCAAGGGTTCCCAGGTGCACGGCCACGTCGAAGGGCAGCCCCTGATCCGGCCAGATGCCGAGCTCGGCCACGAGAATCAGATGCGCCGAGCTCGAGATCGGCAGAAATTCAGTAATGCCCTGCACCAGGGCCAGCACGATGATCTGCAACCACTCCACGGCGCGCAGTCTAGCCTGAACGCCATGACCGCGGGTTATGGTGATTGTGAGCCAGCTGTTCCAGTGGGGCTGCCAGCAGGCTGGGTGTAGAGTGTGCCCATGGATCCAACCATCGCAGAGCTGCCGCTGTTTCCCCTCGGCACCGTGCTTTTTCAGGGCGGTTGCCTGCAGCTGCAGATCTTCGAACCCCGCTATCTGGATATGGTCAGCCGCTGCATGCGCGAGGGAGAGCCCTTTGGCGTAGTCCTGATCCGCCAGGGCAGCGATACCTGGCGACCGGGCGCCAGCGGTCCGGATCTGTTTGAGATCGGCACCGCGGCGCGCATCGTCGATTTCAATCAGCTCGGGAACGGCCGCCTCGGCATTACGGCGCGCGGTGAGCGGAAATTCCGGGTCCGCAGTACCCGGGAACAGGGCGATCATCTGCTGCTGGGTCAGGTGACCTATCTGCCAGAGGAACCCGTCATGGCCGTTGGCCGTGAACATCAGGATCTGGTTGACCTGCTGAGCGAGCTCATGGCCCATCCCGGCGTGGAGCAGCTGCAGCTCGACATTGATCTGGAGGATGCCCGCTCCGTGGGCTGGCGCCTGTCAGAGCTCCTGCCGATTGAGGCCGAGATCAAGCAGAGCCTGCTGCAGCTCCAGCTCCCCCGGGAGCGGCTCCAGGAGCTCACGCGGCTGGTCAACAAGCTCCGCGGATAAGGCGTATAATTTCCGCCCCCTTTCCTGGAGGTGCCGGATGAGCAGCGCCGCGGAAAAACTCGATTTCAAGGACATCGCAGGCTACATGCGCGAGGTGGGCGCGGCTGCGCGGGCGGCTTCCCGGGCCATTGCTGCGGCGCCAACGGCGGTTAAGTCGGCAGCCCTGAATGCCATTGCCGAGGCCATGGCTGAGGATCGTGAGGCCCTGAAAGCCGCTAACGCCATCGACATGGAGCGCGCCGCAAAAAACGGCCTGGACCAGCCCCTGGTGGACCGGTTGCTCCTCGATGACGCCGCCATCGATCGCATGATCGAAGGGGTCCTGCAGGTGGATGCGCTGACGGATCCGGTCGGTGAGATCACGGAGCTCGCCTATCGGCCCACGGGGATCCAGGTTGGACGTATGCGTGTGCCGCTGGGCGTCATCGGCATCATCTACGAGAGCCGTCCGAACGTGACCGTCGATGCGGCCAGTCTGTGCCTGAAATCGGGGAACGCCTGCATTCTTCGCGGCGGCTCGGAAGCCATCGAATCGAACCGCGCCGTTGGCGAGTGTATCCGCCGTGGCCTGCGCGCCGCGGGTCTGCCGGAAGGGGTCGTACACCTCGTCGGCACCACCGATCGCCAGGCCGTGGGTGAACTGCTGAAGATGAACGACTGCGTGGACATCATTGTGCCCCGCGGTGGTCAGGGGCTCATTGAGCGGATTTCTGCCGAATCGACGATCCCCGTGATCAAGCACCTGGACGGCATCTGCCACGTGTACATTGATCGCGATGCCGACCTCGAGATGGGCGTTGCCATTGCCGTCAATTCAAAGACCGAGAAATACGCCGTCTGCAACGCCATTGAAACGCTGCTTGTGGACGAGCCGATTGCTGATGCAGCGCTGCCGCGGCTCCTCGAAGATTATTCGGCCGCCGGCGTCACGCTCCGCGGCTGCGAACGGACCCGGGCGCGCATCGCCGTGGAGGCAGCAACGGAAGCTGACTGGGGCGCCGAATACCTCGGCCCAACGCTCGCGGTGAAGGTGGTGGACGATCTTGATGAAGCCATCGCGCACATCAACCGCTATGGCTCGCAGCACACGGACACGATCGTAAGTGCCAACTACAGCCGCGCCCGGCGCTTCCTGACGGAAGTGGATTCGGCATCGGTCATGATCAATGCTTCGACTCAGTTCGCCGATGGCTTTGAATTTGGCCTCGGGGCTGAAGTCGGTATCTCGACGGATAAGATCCACGCGCGGGGACCTGTCGGTCTCGAAGGCCTCACCTCGCAGAAGTACGTGGTCTTCGGCAACGGAGAGCTGCGGCACCGTTGATCTGTCTCTTTGGCGGCACCTTCGACCCGGTGCACCTGGGTCATCTTCACGCCGCCGAGCGGGTACTCGAAAACCTGCCGGTGGCGGAGATCAGGCTGTTGCTCTCCGCCCGTCCCTCCCATAAAGCAAGCACCGGGGCGAGTGTCCAGGATCGCTGGGCCATGCTCAGTGCCGCCTGCGCGGAGCGCCCGGGACTCGTCGCCGACAACCGGGAAGCGCGACGAAACAAACCCTCCTACACGGTAGATACGCTGCTCGAATTCCGGGCCGAGCATCCGAAGGAAGCGCTCACCTGGGTCATCGGTAGCGACGCCTATGCGCTACTGCCCAGCTGGTATCGCTGGGAGGCGGTCCTGGAGCTGGCCAATCTGGTGGTGCTGGCTCGACCCGGGCCCTTTCCGACGCTGGATCCGACCATGAGCGCGGTGACCGCGCAGCACCGGGTAGCGGACCTCCGCGGCTGTCATAAAGGTGGCATCCTGCTGTTGGAAGATGCCATGGAAGAGGTGTCGGCGGCGGAAATCCGTGAGCGGATCGCCGCCGGAGCAACCGTGAGCCATTTGCTCCCAGCCGTCGTCGCCAATTATATTAGTACCCACCACCTCTACGGTGGCTGACAGTAACCGCCGCCTTGCCAGCAAGGCGCCAACAACAGAGGAGCCCCGGATTCGAAACGTGAATAAAGACATGCTGTACAACTGCACAGGAGCATTGCGTGACACCAGAAGCGCTGCGTGACCTCGTCGTAGACACCCTCGAAGACCTCAAAGGCCGTGACCTGGTAACCCTGCCAGTGGCCGACCTCACCGATATCACCGATTACATGATTCTCGCCAGCGGCACATCGAACCGACATGTGAAAGCACTTGTCGATCGCCTTGTGGAAGCCGCTAAAGACGCCTCTCACCCGCCCAACGGCGTCGAAGGCCGGGAAACGAACGAGTGGGTGCTCGTCGACCTCGGCGACGTGCTGGTGCACGTCATGCAGGCCGAAACCCGCAAGTTTTATGACCTGGAGCGTCTCTGGCAGGACATCCCGACGGACAGCGAATCGCTCGTCTGACCCTTCAGTGAAACTCCGAATGCTGGCGGTCGGGGCGAAAAGCCCCGACTGGGTGACCGCTGGTTTCAACGATTACGCCCGTCGCCTCCCGCGAGACTGCCCGCTGACGCTTGAAGAAATTGCCCCGGCCAATCGCAAGGGCTGGCCGCCGGCACGGGTGCTCGCTACGGAAGCGGATGCGCTCCTGGCCCGGCTGAAGCCAGCCGAGCACGTAGTGGCTCTGGATGTGGGCGGGAAGACCTGCAGCACGGAAAGACTGGCGCAGATGCTCGATGATTGGCGCATGCAGGGTAAAGACGTCAGTTTCCTCATTGGTGGCGCCGATGGCCTCGGCCAGGCGGTGCTGGACCGGTCCGACCAGGCGCTGTCTCTGTCTGCCATGACTTTCCCGCACCAATTGGTGCGCGTACTGCTGGCAGAACAGTTGTACAGAGCCTGGACGGTGCTGGCCGGACATCCTTATCATCGGGCCTGAGACCGGACTTCCCCCCAGTTTTCCGGCGCAATAAAAGCAAGTACAGCAGTCAAGTACAGTGAGATGGCGTCAGCACTCAGCCTGAACGACCCAAACTCGGACCGGCGCAGCTTCGTTGGCCGTGCCGTCGTGCTGTTTATTGTGGCCCTGGCCATGATCGGCATCCTGGTGGCGCGCCTCGTGCAGCTGCAGGTCATTGATCACGACACCTACCGCACCCGCTCCGATGAGAACCGCATTCAGGTTCAGCCCCTTGCACCGCCGCGCGGGCTCATCTACGACCGCAACGGCGTGCTGCTTGCGGAGAACCGGCCCGTGTCCTCGCTGGCCCTCGTTACCGAGCGGGTGCGCGACTTCGACGCCCTGCTGGCCGAACTCTCGACCCTCGTCGACATCAGCGAAGATGATCTCGCCAACTATGAGAAACGGCTGAAGCGCCGACGCCGACCCTACGAGCCCATCACGCTCAGGGAAGTGCTCTCGGAGCAGGAGATTGCGCACCTGGCCGTGAACCGGCATCGCCTGCCAGGGGTGGAGGTGCGCACGGAGCTGAAGCGTCACTATCCCTTCGGCGCCGTCATGGCGCACGCCGTGGGCTCCGTGCGTCGCGTCACGGAGGACGATCTGCGCCGCTTCGATGCGGCGCAGAGTTCGAACTACAGCGCCACCGAGTTCATTGGCCGCCGCGGCATCGAGCGTTTCTACGAGCAGTCTCTGCACGGTGAGGTCGGCTACCAGCGGGTGGAGATCAACGCTCACGGCCGCATTCTCAAAGTGCTCGACATCGAACCACCGAGCTCCGGTCAGGACATCAGACTGCAGCTGGACAACCGCCTGCAGATTGCCGCCACCGCAGCCCTCGGCGAACGCCGCGGCGCGGTGGTTGCCATCGATCCTAAAACCGGCGGCATTCTCGCCCTCGTCAGCAATCCCGGCTACGACCCGAACCTGTTCGTTACCGGAATATCTGGTGAGCAGTATCAGTCCATGGTGACCTCACTGCAGACGCCGCTTTTCAATCGCGCCGTTAATGGTCAGTACGCCCCAGGCTCCACCTTCAAGCCGGTGGTTGGTCTTGCCGGTATTGCCAATGATCTGATCAGCTGGGAGGAGCAGATCGACGACCACGGCTGGTTCAAGCTGCCGAATCAGGACAGGATTTATCGGGACTGGAGCTGGCGCCAGGGCGGCGGCGGTGGCCAGGGTAAGGTGGACCTGAACCGCGCCATCTACCGCTCTTCCAACATTTATTTCTACGATCTGGCGACGCGCCTGACGATCCAGCAGCTGGGTACCTTCGCCAATCAGTTCGGCATTGGCCGGCAGCTGGCCATCGACGTGGCCGACGCCAGCCGCGGTCTGATGCCGGATCCTATCTGGAAGCAGGGGGCCAAGGGAGAAGTCTGGTATCCCGGCGACAACGTCAACGTCGGCATCGGCCAGGGGGACGTGCTGGTGACCCCCCTGCAGCTCGCAACCATGACGGCCGTGATCGCCAATCGCGGGCGCGTCATCCGGCCACGGCTGCTGCTCCCCGATGAGGAGCTCGCGACCCCGGTGGAATTTGATCCGCCGCTACCGCTGCCGGATGTGGTTGGCCCGAGCCCCGACGATTGGGAGCGCATGATTGATTCCATGGAAGATGTGATCCATCGCGGGAACCGTCGCTTTAAGGATGGCTACGGGCAGAATGGCACGGCCTGGGCCCACATCGGTCGCGACATTGACTACCGCATGGCCGGGAAGTCCGGTACTGCGCAGGTGGTGGAGATTAAACAAGGCGAGGAGTACGACGAGGAACTGCTCGACGAGTTCAAGCGCAAACATGCCTGGTTCATCGCTTTTGCGCCGGCAGACGATCCTGTCATCGCGCTTGCCGTGCTGGTGGAGAACGGTGGTGGTGGCAGCTCCGTTGCCGCCCCCGTGGCCCGGGAAGTGATTGACTACTATCTGCTGCCGCAGCTCGACGTGGCGTCGCTGCCATGAGCAACTACGATTTTGTCCGCACGCTGCCCGGCAGCCGGACCGGTGGCGCCCGGCATCAGCTCCTGAGTGTCCACATCGATCCGCTGCTGCTGCTGGTGCTCATGGGGATCGTCGGCTACGGGCTGGTTGTGCTCTACAGCGCGGTGAATCAGAACCCGGCGATCTTCAGCAACCAGCTCCTGCGCCTTGGCCTCGCTTTTGCGGTGATGGCTGTCGCCGCCCAGCTCGATCCGCGGCTCTATCTGCGCTGGGCGCCCTTTGTTTATGTCGGTGGCGTTGTGCTTCTGGTGCTCGTGCTGCTGCTGGGTGTCAAGGTGAAAGGCTCCCAGCGCTGGCTCGAGATTCCCGGCATCGTCCGCTTCCAGCCCTCGGAGCTCATGAAAATTGCCGTGCCCATGATGGTGGCCTGGTACTTCCATGACCGGCCGCTGCCGCCCACTTTCAAGGATGTGGTGGTGGCCCTGGCCATCGTTGCCATCCCGGCCGGCTGCATCGTCCTGCAGCCGGACCTGGGTACCAGCATCCTCGTCGCCGGCGCTGGACTTGCCGTGCTGGTGCTCGCCGGCCTTTACTGGCGCTGGATCGGTTTTGCCGTCCTCGGTTTCGCCGCAGCGGCACCGGGACTCTGGTATGCGCTGCAGGACTACCAGCGGCAGCGGATCCTGACGCTCTTCGATCCGGAGAGCGACCCCTTAGGCGCCGGCTGGAACATCATCCAATCAACAACGGCCATTGGCTCCGGCGGTGTTCAGGGCAAGGGGCTCTTTCAGGGTACGCAGAGCCATCTCGAGTTTCTGCCGGAAAGCCAGACGGACTTCATTATTGCCGTGGTGGGTGAAGAACTGGGCCTCGTCGGCGTCCTTACGCTTCTGGCGCTCTACGTGGTTGCGCTGGCGCGCGGTCTGGTCCTCGCGGCCCGGGCCAACGGCAATTTCGGCCGGCTTCTGGCGGGTGCGCTGACACTCACGTTCTTCGTCTATGTTTTCGTGAATATCGCCATGGTCTCCGGGCTCCTGCCCGTTGTTGGTGTGCCGCTGCCTCTCGTGAGCTACGGCGGCACCTCTGCAATCACCCTCATGGCGAGCTTCGGCATCATCATGGCCCTTGGCTCCCGCGGGAGTGCAAAGTGGCGTTGACCTGGAACTTCAGGAGGATCCTGGCCATGGGGCTGCGTATCGGCGTTGTTCTTCTGATTGCGAGCGTCGCCCTGCAGGGCTCCGCCCGGGCGAACTATGCAGAGCGCCAGGAAGTTAAGGACTACGTCGCGACTCTGGCCCAGGAGCATGGCTTCGATGAGGGGGAGCTCCTCAAGCTCTTCTCCGTTGCGGAAAAACAGGAGCGGATTCTCGAGTCCATTGCCCGACCGGCTGAGCGCACTCTCGAATGGCACGAGTATCGGCGCATCTTCATCAAGGAACCGCGGATCAGTCAGGGGGTGGAATTCTGGCAGGAGAACGCCGAAACGCTTGCGGCCGCTGAGGAACGCTATGGGGTACCCCCGGAATACGTTGTTGCGATTCTTGGGGTCGAGACCCGCTATGGCCGCATCACCGGCAACTATCGCGTCCTGGATGCTTTAACGACGCTTGCCTTTGATTACCCGCCCCGTTCGAAGTTTTTCACCAAAGAGCTTACCGAGTATCTGCTCCTGACCCGGGAAGAGGGTCGTGATCCAACGGACTTCTTCGGCTCCTATGCGGGTGCCATGGGCTACGGCCAGTTCATTCCGTCCAGCTATCGGGCCTACGCCGTGGACTTCGACGCCGACGGCGCCCGGGATATCTGGAGTAACCGCGTGGACGCCATCGGCAGCGTGGCCAACTACTTCAGCCGCCACGGCTGGCGTCGCGGTGAGCCGGTCGCCTTCAGAGTCACCGTTGACGGCGACGCGGCTGACGCTCTGGCAAACGAGTCCCTGAAGCCGAAACGTACCCTTGGGGAACTCAAGGCCCTCGGCGTTCGCCTGCCGGCGTCAGCGCCGGCGCTCGCGGACGATGCGGAAGCGAACCTCTATCGCATGATGCTCGAGGAGGGCCCTGAATACTGGCTCGCTCTGAAGAACTTTTACGTCATCACCCGCTACAACCACAGTCGGCTCTATGCCCTGGCCGTGCACCAGCTGGCGGGAGAAATCGTTCTGGCCCGGGCTCGTGGCCAGGAAACGGCCGCCGAATGAGCACCGGCCTCAAGCAGCCGCTGGCGCTGCTTCTGTTCGTGGTTCTTGCCTTTCCCGGCTGCGAAACGAAGCCCAGCCGGCCGACGGCGGCCAAGGCTAAAGCTAAGGGCGCGGAACAGGACGGGCCGCCAATGGTGGTGCCGCCGGGGCTCGCGAACCTGCCGGATCCGGAGGTGCGCCATGAGCGGCCAACGAAGCGGGGCAACCCGAAGAGTTACGAAGTTTTTGGCAAAACCTACCATGTGCTGCCCTCGGCGGCCGGCTACAGCGCCGTCGGCAACGCCTCCTGGTACGGCCGCAAATTCCACGGCAGGCTGACCTCATCCGGCGAGCCCTTTGATATGTATGAGCTGACGGCGGCGCATCGGTCCCTGCCGATCCCAACCTACGCCCGGGTCACGAACCTGGATAACGGCCGCACAACGGTTGTGCGCATTAATGACCGGGGCCCCTTTCACGACAACCGGATTATCGATCTCTCCTACGCGGCCGCCGTGAAGCTGGGGTTTGCTGCCGTGGGCACGGCATCGGTGCGGGTAGAAGTCATCAATCCAGGCAAAAACTATGTGCTTCAGGCCGGTGCCTTCTCGGATCTCAGCCGCGCGGATCGACTGAAAGCGCAGCTCGCGGAACTCACTGGCAAACCTTCCTTTATCGTCAAGGTGTCTGGCGAATCCCTCTATCGGGTGCGTCTCGGCCCGGTCCGCGGTCGGTCGGAAGCTGAGCGGATTCGCGACCTTATCCAGTCCGCCGAGTACGGCGCGCCGCTGATCCTGCCCTACTGAACCCGCCGCGGCCGCAGACCCTCGGGGCTGGTGCCTGGCTCAGGGCCTAGGGTGTAAACTTGCGCGCTGCATCCCCCACAGAACCGAGGCCAACCATGCAGAACGCTTTTCTGGCCGCGCTTACGTGCCTGGCCTGCATGCTCCCCGCATCGGTCCAGGCGGCGGCGCCCATTATCCCGCCACCACCGCAGGTGGCCGCCAGCTCCTATCTGCTCATGGACGCAGATACGGGCCGGATTCTCGTCGAAGAAAACGCCAACGAACCGCTGCCGCCGGCGAGTCTGACCAAGATCATGACCTCGTTCCTCGCCGCTACGGAACTCGAGGCCGGTCGCGTGCAACGCACCGATCAGGTGCCCATCAGCGTAAAAGCCTGGCGCGCGCCGGGATCACGGATGTTCGTTCGTGAAGGCACTGAGGTGGGTTTCGAGGATCTCCTTCGAGGCATGATCATCCAGTCCGGCAATGACGCCAGCATCGCCATTGCCGAGCATATCGCGGGGAGCGAAGACGCCTTTGCGAGCATGATGAATCAGCAGGCCGCCGAGCTTGGCATGCTTAACTCCCACTTTCTGAACGCCACGGGCCTGCCTGCGGAGGGCCACCAGACGTCTGCCTGGGATCTGGCGCAGCTTGCGGTGGCGCTCATCAACCGATTCCCCGATCACTACGCCTACTACTCCGAACGGTCTTTCAGCTACAACGACATCGACCAGCCGAACCGTAATCGACTGCTCTGGCGTGACAAGACCGTAGACGGGATGAAAACCGGACATACGGAAGAGGCCGGTTATTG
>JBCDDI010000068.1:0-11345 GCA_039180365.1 Pseudomonadota bacterium | reverse complement strand
CGCATTGGCCCGGGGCCTGAACGAAGGCGGCTGCGATGTGATCGACATCGGCGAGGTGCCAACCCCGCTGCTCTATTTTGCAACGCACGCCCTCGACACCGGGCCAATGCGTCTTTCAGGGGCGCTGAGGAGTGCCGGCCATCGCGACCGACCGCAACGCGATCCCGATCGTGGGCAAGGGCTTCGGCCGCAAAGGCGCGCCCGATCCAGTAGACGACGTCTTCCGTGAGGTTCTTTGTTGTGATCCCGCGAATGTCGTAAGCCCGGAAGATGTCGTCAGAGAGATCGAGACCCATCTCGATCGGCCCGACGTCTTCACTGACCTCAATGCCGAAGTTCTCTTTGGCATCCTCGGCGACGTTTACCTCGAGAAAGCTGTCCTCGTCGTCGCCGAGAAGATCATCTTCATCGCTCGCCGGAGCGGCCTTCGCCGCCTTCACGGCTTTGGCTGCTTTCGGTTTTGGTGGCTTCGCTGCTACTTCGTCCTCCGCCAGAAGATCGTCGGGGTCGCCGCCGCCAACGTCGGCCTTCGCTTTCGTCGCGCCGGTGCTGCCGCGCTGACTGGCCTGGGAGGCACCAACAGCAAGCTGCTGAAAAACCGGGAGCGCGTAGCGGTCGAGGTTCGGGCTGCGACCGCGTAGCAGCTGGCTGAGATAGTCGGCGAGCGTTTCGCTGTCGTTGACGATCTTGTTTGAGAGGGAGGAAAAGGCGAAGGCGATGCCGGCAAGAAAGAAGCCGAGCATCACGGCCGCGGCTGTGAGCAGGCTGGTGATCTGGTTGGTTGGGGCGAGGCTCGCGTAATTCGGCTCGAAAATCATCGTCCACTGCGGCACGGCGAGTGTCGTGGTAATTGGTGCCGAGCCATCACCCGGTTCTCCGAAGGTGAACACGTCAGTGGCTTCTTCGTTTTCAGTGACGCGCTGCGTGAGGCGCAGGCGGCCGAAGCGCGCCGTATCACCCATGGCCCGGAGCGGGTCTGCGAGGAGCCCCTGTTTGTCCAGGGCAAGAAACAGCACTCCGCGGACCATACCGTCAGCTTCAATGGGCTGGGCAACGAAGATCAGATTCGGTTGGGCGTTCGAAATTTCGGGACCGACAAACGGTGCTTTCTCGGCCCGCTCGATGAGATTTACCGCGGCGTAGGAAATGGCATTGCTGCCACGATTGTCGACCTCGGCCTCGCCCCGGAGGAAAACTTCCACACGTTCCGCGTACCCCTGCTCCCGGGTCAGGCGGCGACTCAGGGCGCTGATGCGCGCCTCGTCATTGCTGACGATGGCTTCGATGGTTTCCGGTGCTTTCGCCAGCGCGTCGGTCCGGGTTCGGATTTCCTGGATCTGGCCGTTCAGGTGGCCGACGTAGGCCTGATTCAGCAGGTTCATCTGCCGTTCCAGATTGCTCTGGTTGGTTGTGACCACGAGCTGCCACCAGACCAGACCACACATGGCGACCACACCAACAACCGCAACGCCGATGGCGATCAGCGCGTGGTTCCAGATGGCGTTCCGTGCCGACTGGCTGGTTTTCTTCTGTGGCGTCTTGATTGGCGCGTCTTTCCCTCGGGCTCTGGCCATCTGTCCATCCTTAACGAGATGTAGCTGCGCAGGCCTTTAGGGCGGCTCGCCGCGTGGGCGAAAGTAGCCGCTCGAGACTGCCTGGGCCGGCGCCGCGGGTATGTTAGTGGGCCAGTCCGAGACTGACCAGCGGCTAATTTTCCCGCGTTTGCGGGTTGGTGTGCGCTAACTGGCGCACAATCCGGGCGACAGACGCCCGGCAAAACGTTCGGCAATCTCGGCAATGAGCTGGCGGGCAAGATCGGTTTTATCCTGGCGTGGCAGGGCTCTTTCCCCGTCGGCCCAGATCAGGGTGGCGGCGTTGTGATCGCTGCCGAAGCCGATGTCCTGGCGGGATACGTCATTGACGATGATGGCATCGAGCCCCTTTCGAGCCAGCTTGCCCCGGGCGTGTTCGAGGGCCTTCTCGGTCTCGGCGGCAAAGCCGATCACAACGGGCCCGTCCGGGAGTGCCGCGATACTGGCAACGATGTCAGGGTTCTGTACCAGTTCCAGACGCAGCCCCTCATCGTCGGCGCCCGACTTTTTCAGCTTCTGCTCTGCGACCACCGCGGGGCGGTAGTCGGCAACGGCCGCTACGGCAATAAAGAGGTCACAGTCCCGGGCGGCCTCAAGGCTTGCGGCGTGCATTTCCCGGGCCGATTCCACGGACACCAGGGTGATACCCGGCGGCGGCTCGCTGGCAGTCGGTCCGGCAATGACCGTCACCCGGGCGCCCGCCTCGAGAGCGGCCCGCGCCATGGCGAAACCCTGCTTGCCGGAGCTGTGATTGGAGATATAGCGGACGGGATCGATGGCCTCCCGCGTGGGCCCTGCCGTGAGCACAACGTGGCGATCGGCGAGAGCGCCGGTGGGTGCATCGGTCAGCTTTGCCGAGCCGAGTTCCACGGATTGAACCCCAGCAGATGCAGCGCCTCTGCTTCCCGTCACGTTCCTTGCGGCGGCGGCGATGGCGGTCACCAGGGCCTCCGGCTCGGTCATACGGCCGGGACCAACCTCGCCACAGGCCTGATCGCCGCTTTCCGGGCCAATGATGAGGGCGCCGTCCTGCTTCAGGAGTTCGAGATTACGTTGCGTGGCCGGGGCCTCCCACATGACGGAGTTCATGGCGGGGGCAATGAGCTGCGGGGCGCGGCTTGCGAGACAGATAGCGCCGAGCAGATCGTCTGCGTGCCCGCCGGCAAGGCGGCTCAGGCGATCGGCCGTGGCCGGGGCGACCACGATGAGATCCGCCCAGCGGGCAAGCTCAATGTGTCCCATCTGCGCTTCAGCGGCCGGATCCCAGAGCGTATCCCGGACAGGCTGTCCGGAAACGGCCTGGAGGCTGGTGGCGGTGACAAACTGGGCGGCACTGCGTGTCATGACTACCTGAACTTCTGCCCCTGCCTGGCGCAGAAGTCGCACGAGCTGCGGCGTTTTGTACGCCGCGATGCCGCCGGAGATGCCGACTAGGATGTGTCTGTCTTGAAGCTCGCTCATCGCCGGACTATAGCATGCGGAAACTGCCCCCAAGCGTGACTCAACCAGCGTTGGAGGGGTCACCGTGCAGCGGCAGCCAGCTACTCCAGGACCGGCTCCTGCGCCGCGGTGCAGCAGCCCTCCAGGACGCAGAACTGCTGGCGCTCTGGTTGCAGCTGGAAGATCCGGGTCTCGCCGAGCAGCTCCTAGCTGATGATGCCGCCCTCCTCGGCCGCGGTCGCGCCGGTTTGCCGGTGGCCGGCCTCACTCCCGAGCACACGGCGCGCCTGGTTGCTGCTGAGGCACTGATGGAAAGGCTTGCCGGCCGGGCTCTGGAAGCAGGCCCGGTGCTTTCGTCGAGCGCCGAAGTCCGTCGCTTTCTGCGCTTTCGCCTCGCCGGGCGGCGCCGGGAGATCTTTGCCTGCCTGTTTCTCGATAGCCGGCATCAGCTGCTGCGCTTTGAAGAGCTCTTTGCGGGCACCGTTGATCGGGCCAGCGTCCACCCCCGGGAGGTGCTGCGACGCGCCCTGGAACTCAATGCGGCAGCGGTGATCGCGGCGCACAACCATCCTTCCGGCGTGGCGGAGCCGAGCGTCAGCGACATTACCCTGACCGAGGATCTGGCTGCGCTGCTGCGGCGGATCGACGTTCGCCTCCTCGATCATCTGGTGGTCGGGCGGGGTCGCGAGGTATCGCTGGCGGAGCGGGGATTCCTGCGCGTCTGATAGCGGGCCTATATCTTGCGGGCAATGGGGCCCTCTGGTATAAAGCGCGTCCTTTTTCTGGGTCGCCTGCAGGCATTGATCGGGCGCCGCCAGTTTCCCTGAGGGACCCGCAGCTGCCTTCCAGGCCGAAGGCCACAGGCCGGTGGGGCCAGCAGGACCAAATTTGAAGAGGCTTTAATCATGTCGCAAGTGTGTCAGGTGACCGGCAAGCGCCCCATGACCGGCAACAACGTCAGCCACGCGCAGAATAAGACGCGCCGGCGTTTCTCCCCCAACCTCCACACGCACCGGTTCTGGGTGGAAAGTGAAAATCGCTTCGTACGCCTGAAAGTGTCTGCCAAGGGCATGCGCATTATCGATAAGCTCGGCATTGATGCGGTGCTTGCGGATATTCGCGAGCGCGGCGAGAAAGTCTGAGTTACAAGGAACATAGAGCATGCGTGACAAGATCAAACTCGTATCCAGTGCCGGCACCGGTCACTACTACACGACCGATAAGAACAAGCGGAACACGCCCGACAAGCTCGAGATGAAAAAGTACGACCCCGTGGTCCGCAAGCACGTCATCTACACAGAAGCGAAGATCAAGTAGGCGTTCTCCACCGAATCGCTGCAGAACGCGCCAGAAGGGCGCGTTTTTTTGTGCCCGCGCGCCAGAACCGAACCCTGGCTCGCCCTTACGGATTAAGCTGCCACGCGGCTGACATCAAAGTGAACGCTTACTAACAACGCCCACTAACACAGTATCCGCCATGCCAGAGCTGCCTGAAGTAGAAACCACCCGTCAGGGCGTGGCGCCGCTGGTCTCCGGTCGGCGCCTGCAACGCCTTGAGCTCCGTGAGCCGCGGCTGCGCTGGCCCGTGGTGCTGCCTGAGACCCTGGTGGGAGAGCGCCTCGAGACCGTCGACCGGCGCGCCAAGTACCTGCTTTTCCGTTTCGAGACGGGCACGCTGATTGTCCACCTGGGAATGTCCGGTAGCCTGCGGGTCCTCCCCGATGGCACCGACTACCTCAAACATGATCACCTGGCGCTCGTTTTCTCGAGCGGTCAGTCGCTGCGCCTGCACGACCCCAGGCGCTTTGGCAGCGTCCACTGGCACTCGGACGATGAACCCGATCCACACTGGCTCCTGGCGAAGCTTGGCCCGGAGCCTCTTGATCCAGCGTTCAACGGGGCCTATCTCAAAGCGCGGGCCCGGGGTCGGCGACTGGCCGTGAAGAACTTCATCATGGACAGTCGCATCGTTGTCGGCGTCGGCAACATTTACGCGAACGAAGCGCTGTTCCTTGCGGGAATTCGCCCCACGGTTGCTGCCGGAAGGGTCACGCTGGCGGCCTATGAAGCCCTGGCGGGCCGGATCCGGCATGTGCTCGCGGCGGCCATCCAGATGGGCGGCACAACGCTCCGGGACTTTGTCAACCAGGATGGCAATCCCGGCTATTTCAAACAGGTGCTGAACGTTTATGACCGAGCCGGTGAACCCTGTCGCGTGTGCGGCACAACGCTGAAGGATCTTCGCCTCGGCGGGCGGGCAACCGTTTTCTGTCCAAAATGCCAAAGGGCTCAGGGTTTTAGGGCGTGATAGTGCTACAGTGCCGCAAGTTTCGGGCCGCACGAAACCGTTCAGGAAAGGACCGGTGCCGTCAGGAGGCCCGAGCGCTATGCGCGGACCCGGTCCCGCGGTGCTTAGCGGTTTTTGAAAAGGAACTCTTGGAATGAAAAGCTTGAATTTCGTGGCCGCCACGGCCGTCTTCGCCTGCTCCGTTGCCTTCACCGCACCGGCTGAGGCGTCGAGTGCCAGCTATCGCAGCAACGACAGCGGTCCCCGCTGGGAAGATCAGGTGGCTGACGCCTTGATTGCCCGCCCCGTTGGCATCGCTGCAACCGGCGCCGGTGCCGTAGTCTGGGGTGTGAGCCTGCCCTTCTCGCTGCTTGGCGGCAATGCCGGCGAAGCGGCGGATAAGCTCGTCGGTGGCCCCGGTCGAGAGACCTTTGTTCGCTGCCTGGGCTGTCGCAGTGAAGGCCGGCGTCAGTTCGCCGTTGACCCTCAGTAGCTACTGAGTCGTGTAGGCGGCAACAACGGCCGGGTGCACGAACTGTGAGATGTCGCCGCCCAGCGCGGCGATTTCCCGAACCAGCGTTGAGGAGATAAAGGAACACTCCTTCGACGTCGGCAGAAACACGTACTCGATCTCGGGATCGAGTGACTGATTCATCTCCGCCATCTGAAACTCGTAATCGAAGTCCGTCACCGTGCGCAGGCCCCGAAGGATGAACTTCGTGCCTTTGCTTTCCGCATAGTCCACGAGCAGGCTGTTGAAGCCGTCGACTTCCACCGCGTCCCCGTATTCCGCCAGCACCTCTTCACACAGGGCAATGCGATCGGCCAGATCAACTTTTGGATCTTTCTGCGCCGAGGTGCCGATGGCCAGAACGACTTTGTCGAACAGGCTCAACGCGCGGCGGACGAGGTCCGTGTGGCCATTAGTGATCGGATTGAATGATCCCGGATATACGACGACGGTCATGGTCTGTGTCTCACCCCCAATTGACTCCTGCCAGGTCCCTTAAGCCCAGGAACCCCAGGCTGCGCGATGGTATCTGCTGCCCATAGAACCTGGCAAGGTGCCTGTCGGGCCCATCCTCGGCTCATGGTTGTGCATCCGTCCCACCTGAGGCACGTTTCAGAAGCGCAAAGGCGCAGTCGCCGGCGCTGGCACTTTTTGCGATCCGCTCAGGAAAAGGCAGTGGCTCCCGGCGGCTGGCTTCCAGATAGAGTAGGCCGCCGGGCGCCAGGAGGCGATCAAGCAACACCGGGAGCAGCCCCTGCGCCCGGTGGTCCGCGAACGGCGGGTCGAAGAAAATGATGTCGAAGGCCAGAGCGTCCGCGTTTTTCAGGTAACGCTCCGCCGGGAGCGTATGGACATCGGCTTTGAGCCCAAGGCGCTCAGCGTTGCCTGCCAGTGCAGCGCTGACTTTGCGATCGCGCTCCACGAAGGTAACCTCGGCGGCGCCGCGCGAAGCGGCCTCGAAGCCGAGCGCGCCGCTGCCGGCAAAGAGGTCGAGGCAGCGGGCTCCGGCGATGTCGGCAACGAGCCAGTTGAAGAGGGTTTCCCGAACCCGACCCAGCGTGGGCCGGAGACCGTCGCGAGCCGGGAAAACGAGTTTCCGACCCTTCCATTGACCCCCGATAATGCGCACTTCATTGTTCGCCATGGCGGCGAGGGTAACTCAGGTCCGGATGACTCCAGAAGGTCGCCGGTAACAACACTCTTTGAGATAAGTCAGAAGATCAGGTGAGCGAAGCAGAAGAAAAGGAAGGCGAAAGCGGCGGTTTCTGGGGCAGGTTGAAGTCGGGTCTCGGCAAGACCCGCAACCAGCTCGCCAGCGGCATGGGCAACCTGATCCTCGGCGAAAAGGAGATCGATGAGGCCGCCCTGGAAGAGCTTGAGACAGCCCTGCTGCTGACAGATGTGGGCATGGACACCACCGTCGAAATCATGAGTCAGCTCACGGCTCGTGTTAAACGCCGCGAGCTGAACAACACCGGCGCCCTCTACGAAGCGTTGGCCGACTTGTTGGAAGACGTGCTGCTGCCCTTTGCAAAGCCTTTTGAGGTGCCCGCCGACATCCGGCCTTTCGTCGTGTTTTTTGTCGGGGTGAATGGCGTGGGTAAAACCACAACCATCGGTAAGCTGGCCCGGCGGTTGAAGGCCGACGGCCACTCGGTGCTGCTCGCAGCCGGGGATACCTTCCGGGCCGCCGCCGTTGAGCAGCTGGCGGCCTGGGGTGAGCGGGAGTCCCTACCGGTGATTGCCCAGGGGCAGGGCTCCGACAGCACCTCCGTGGTTTACGATGCGGTGGAGGCTGCCCGATCGAGAGGCGTCGATGTGGTACTGGCGGACACCGCCGGCCGCCTGCAGGCAAAAACCAATCTCATGGAAGAGTTGAAGAAGGTGCAGCGCGTGGTTGGCCGCCTCGAAGAAGGTGCGCCGCATCAGGTACTTCTGGTGCTCGACGCAGGCGTCGGGCAGAACGCCCTCTCGCAGGTTAAAGAATTTGATGCGGCGGTGGGGGTAACCGGCCTCGTATTGACCAAGCTCGATGGCACAGCGAAGGCCGGTGTGATCTTCGCGATTGCCCGAAGCCTGAAGGACAGCGGACAGCTGATTCCCGTTTACTACATTGGGGTCGGTGAAGGAGCCGATGATCTGCGCCCCTTCGAGCCTGCCGCCTTTGTCCGCGCGCTGTTGCCGAGCGACGACGACTGAATGCCGCAGATCGAGTTCCACGGCGTCACAAAACGCTTCGACAATGGTCAGGAAGCGTTGGTCAACGTGAGCGCCGAGTTTGCGGAAGGGTCCATGGCGTTCCTCACGGGTCATTCCGGAGCGGGGAAGAGCACCTTTCTGAAACTCCTGCTCTGCCTTGATCAGCCATCCCGGGGACAGATCCTCGTCAACGGCGTGAACGTGACGCGCATGAACGGTCGCCGCCTCGCCCACTATCGACAGCATCTCGGCGCCGTATTCCAGGATCATCACCTGCTCGGGCATCGCAGCGTTTACGACAACGTGTCGCTGCCGCTCAGGATCAGCGGCATGAAGGAGAAGGACATTGCCCGGCGCGTGCGCGCGGCGCTGTCCCGCGTCGGCTTGCTGGAAAAGGAGCGGCTGTTCCCGCGCTACCTTTCCACCGGGGAGCAGCAGCGTGTGGGTATCGCCCGGGCGGTGGTCACACGGCCGAAGATTCTCCTTGCCGATGAGCCGACCGGGAATCTCGATCCGGAGCTGTCCCGGGACATCATGAAGCTCTTCGAGCAGTTTAATCAGGTTGGCACGACGGTAATCGTCGCCTCGCACGATCGCGATCTCATCGAGTCCATGGGTGTGCGCATCATCGAGCTCGACCAGGGCATCATCGTGCGCGACGGCGTGGACATGCGCGCAACCGAGGCCCCGGCCGGTGTCTGAGCTTCGCTCCGATTTCAGGTCCGAGCTGAGGCCGGAAGTCGAGGCCCAGGAGCCCGCGGCCGGGCGGCGCAGTGCGGATCCCTGGCCGCCGGTTCGGCCCGGCCTTGGCGCCTGGTGGCGGGATCATGGACGGATTGCCCGGGAAACGGTGCATTTTGTCAGCGCCCGGCTTGGCACCAGCCTGCTGGTCTGGCTCCTCGTCGGCATCGCCCTGGCACTCCCGGCGGGGCTGTTTCTCGTGCAGCAGAACCTCGCGGAGATGACGGCAGCCTGGGACGGTCGTCCCGGCATCACCGCTTACTTCAAGCTGGATGCAGGGACCGAAGAGCTGGACGCCGCCGTCGCCCGCTTTGAGGCGGATGAACGGGTGAGTGCGGTGAGCCTCACGGACTCAACGGCGGCCCTGGCAGAGTTCCAGCGCTTTACGGATCTCGCTGATGCCCTCGATGTGCTGGAGGCTAATCCACTGCCGGCGTCCGTAAAGGCGACGCTCGTCGTCGGCACGGACCTGGAAACCCTCGAGGCCCTGACTGCGGAGGCCGCCAGTTTCCCGGGGGTTGCGGAGGTGGTCCTCGAGAAAACCTGGCTCGAACGGGTCGCAGACATCTCCGCCGTGGTCAGTCGTTTAGGGGTCATTCTGGCGGGTTTGTTCGGTCTCGGTGCCGTGCTCGTTACCGCAACCAGCGTCCGCCTTGCGATCGAGGCGCGCCTTGAAGAGCTCAGGGTGCTCAAGCTCATCGGCGCCACGCAGCGGCAGATGCGGCGTCCCTTCCTATATTTCGGGCTTTTTTATGGTCTGGGAGGCGGCCTTGTGGCCGCAATGTTGCTGGCGCTCTGCCTGGTCGTGATCGAAGCGCCGCTAAGCAACTTAATTGGCAGCTATTCCCAGGAGCTGGACCTGGTCGGCTTCGATCCGCTGTTTCTGGGGGGGCTGCTCTTTGTCGGCGGGCTGTTGGGCGTTCTTGGCGCGCTCATGGCCGCTTCGCAGCGCCTGAAGGATCTGGAAATTCTGTAATATCAAAGCGTTAAGCGGTTCTCGGGGAACTCCAGGGCTGTTTAGCAGTCTTACAATCCGAGTGCTAACGCCCGCTTGCAGGCGGTGATAGAATGTCGCCATACGGCTAAAAGTGTTACCGGAGGTATCACAATGACCACAGACGTCCTTGCTTTGAACGCCCTGGCACCGGGTCGCGACCTGGATGCCTACGTGCAGACCATCAGCGCGTTTCCGGTGCTGACTCCAGAAGAGGAGAAAGCGCTGGCGGAACGCTTCTACTATGAAAACGACCTGGAAGCCGCCCGGGAACTGGTGCTGTGCCACCTGCGATTTGTTGTGCATCTGGCGCGGAGCTACCGCGGCTATGGGCTGGCGGAAGCGGACCTGATTCAGGAAGGAAACGTCGGGCTCATGAAGGCCGTTAAGCGCTTCAATCCGGAAGTGGGTGTGCGTCTGGTGTCTTTTGCCGTGCACTGGATCAAAGCTGAAATGCACGAGTTCATTCTCCGCAACTGGCGCATCGTTAAAGTTGCGACCACCAAGGCGCAGCGGAAGCTATTCTTTAACCTGCGCAGCTCCAAGCAGCGACTGGCCTGGCTGACTCAGGAAGAAACCCGCGCGGTCGCGGAGGAGCTCGGCGTGCCGGAGCAGGAGGTCACCCGCATGGAGGGCCGCCTGGCCGCCACGGACCTCACCTACGAGGCACCCAGTGATGCGGACGACGAAGAAGCCGGCACCGCGCCCGCCTTTTACCTCGCCTCAGAAGAGCCGGATCCCGCCGACCTTGTGGCCGACGCCGACTTCGAAGCCGATTCAAGCGAACGGCTACGCGTGGCCCTCGTAGCGCTCGATGAACGGAGTCGGGATGTCGTGCAACGCCGCTGGCTGAAGGATGACAAGACCACGCTGCAGGAGCTGGCTGACGAATACGGTGTTTCTGCGGAACGGATCCGGCAGATCGAGAAAAACGCCCTGAAGAAGCTGAAGGGCGCCCTCGCCGCCTGAGGCGGGGCAAGACCATTCCATCCGCTCGTGTCAGCGCCGCCAGGCGATTTCTGATCCTGGGCGCCGCGCTTGGCGCCCTCGGCGTTGTGGCCGGTGCCTTCGGTGCTCACGCGCTTGCGTCGACGCTGTCAGAGCGCGGCGCGGAAGTCTGGGATACGGCGGTGCTTTACCACCTCGTTCACGCCCTGGCTCTGGTGCTGGTTGCGGCCCTTCTTGCTGGGGGCTCAACATCCACAAACACCTTGCAGAACGACAACGACCCTGCGGCTTTGGCCGATAGTCCGGGTTCTGCCGCGCCCGCTGGGCCGGTGCTTGCCGGTTGGGCGTTCACTGCCGGCATCCTGGCTTTCTCCGGCAGTCTTTATGGCCTTGCGCTTGAGGGGCCAGGTTGGCTGGGTCCTGTGACCCCGCTCGGCGGCATCGGCTTTATCGTTGGCTGGTTGGCGTTACTCTGGCATGGCCTCACAAGCACTCGAGTCTGATCCATGAGCACGTACCTGCGCAGACGCGGACGCTTAACCCGAGCTCAGGGTCGTGCCCTGGAGACACACGGGTCCGAATTTGTCTTAAGCGATGTCGACACCGGCCCCCTGGACTGGACCGAGCGTTTCG
>JBCDDI010000067.1:0-11374 GCA_039180365.1 Pseudomonadota bacterium | reverse complement strand
GGCGAGGATCGCCTGCCGGCAGCGACTGAATTGATCAACGATCCGATCACCGGGGACCGGTCGGCGGAGCTGTCTCGCGTTGCACAGGCTGCCATCAGAACGGCCAACTTCGATCAGCTGCCGGCTGAGATAAATTACGACATACACGCGGTGCTCATGGATGAGGCGGAGGCGCAGTATGGAAGGCTCCTGCGCACGATCGCGGACCCGGAGAACCGGCCCCTCGCCTTCCACTGCTCCCATGGCGTGCATCGCACGGGGACGGCATCGGCGATCCTGCTCAGCGCCCTTGGCGTACCCTGGGAGACTGTTCGTGAGGACTACGTGCTCACGAACGAGGTGCGGGCGGACTACACCGAAGAGAGCCTGATGAAACTTCGGGCCATGGCTGCAAAGGCAAAGGGTATCGCGCCAGAAGCCGTGGATATGACCAACGTAGAAGCTTTCTATCTGTTAGAGGGGGCGTATATCGACGCCGCCCTCGCGAAGGCAGAAGAGAAGTACGGTTCGATGGACGGCTACCTTACCGAGGGTCTTGGGCTCAGCGAGGCGGAAATCACCTCGCTGAGAGCGTCACTACTGGAGTAGCGACGGGCGCTGGTCAGCTCAGCAGCAGCAGCGTTCCTTGCAGCAGCTGCAGGTTTTTTCCTGACAGCATTTTTTGGATTTGCCCTTGCAGGCGCAGTTGCACTTTTTATCGGTCATAGCACTTCCTCTTCTCTTTCGGAAAACAGTTCGGAGTTGGAATCCGCCGCGCCCTCGACGTAGTCGGCGAGGGTTCTCAGCTGCGCCGCGATCTGCGCGCGATTGAGTGAATAAATCCGCTCACGGCCTTTCCTCTCCATGGCCACAACGCCCTGCTGCGCAAGCACCTTCAGGTGTCGTGAGGCCACGGAAGCGTCGACGCTGCAGCATTCGCAGAGGCACATGGCGTTCTGTGGTTTTCGCATTGGCACAGCTCGTAGACGAGGGAGAGGCGGTTGTACTCGCCCAATGCCTTCAAGAGATCTGCGAGTTCCTGGCGCTGCTCGGCGTTCATGGCGCATATAATTGTTTATTTGTGCAAATATGTCAATTCGGCAAGATGTTCGGACACATACCGCGCCGAGGCTGTTGGCCCGCGCGCTCTCGCGCTACCCTCAAACTTAAATCCCAGCATGTTGGAGCGATCTGTGAGGAATTCCTTTGCCCTGGTAGTGGCAGCAATAGCGGCTGTGGTCTGCACTCTGCCGATGAAGGTCAATGCGGACGAAGGCGTTGGACCCGTTTCCGGTCGGTCGATGGTGACCACCGAATACGGCATCGTTGCCGCCAGCCAGCCTCTGGCAGCGCGCGCCGGCGTGCAGGTGCTGGAGCGGGGCGGTAATGCCATTGACGCGGCCATTGCCGCCAATGCAGCCATTGGCCTCATGGAACCCACGGGTAACGGCGTCGGCGGTGACCTCTTCGCGATCGTTTACCTGGCAGAGGAGGATGCGCTTTACGGTCTGAATGCCAGTGGCTGGTCACCGGCCGGGCTAAGTCTTGAACGGCTGCGCTCCCTGGGCCACGAAGAGATGCCCTTTCGCGGCATTCACTCGGTCACCGTTCCTGGCGCTGTGGCTGGTTGGCAGGCGCTCAGCGACCGGCTTGGCCGACTGCCGCTGGGCGATGTCCTTGCGCCGGCCATCTTCTATGCGGAGAACGGCTTCCCGGTATCCGAGGTGATTGCCGGCGGCTGGGCGCGGAGCGAGAAGCTCCTTGCGGCGCACCCCAATTCGGCGGAAACCTTTCTCGTTGATGGCCGAACGCCTGCGGCCGGTGAGGTTTTCCGAAACCCCGATCTGGCCCGCACCCTCGGGCGCGTGGCGGAAAAAGGTCGCGACGGTTTCTATGAAGGCCCGACCGCAAAAGCCATCGTTGCCCTCAGCGACGCTGAAGGGGGCACGCTGACGGCCGCTGACCTTGCGGAGTTCGAGCCCGAGTGGGTTGAACCGATTACCACAACCTATCGCGGTTGGACGGTCGCTGAGATCGGGCCCAACACTCAGGGCATTGCGGCGCTGATGATGCTCGATCTTATGGAGCGGTTCCCGATCGGCGACTACGGCTTCCACAGCCCGGAAGCGCTGCACGTCATGATCGAGGCGAAAAAGCTCGCCTATGCGGACATGCTGCGCTATGTGGGCGATCCCAAGTTCTCACCGGTGCCTGTGCAGGCAATGCTGAGCAAAGACCATGCGGCTACGCGGGCGAAGCTCATCGATGCGAAGCAGGCCGCCTGTGCGGTTTCACCTTCCGAGTTCCGGACGATCACCACGGCAAAAGGCGGCGATACGATTTACCTCTCGGCCATCGATCGCGACGGCAATATCGTCTCGCTCATTCAGAGCAACTATGCCGGCTTCGGTTCAGGGCTGGTGCCGAAGGACGCCGGCTTCATGCTGCAGAACCGGGGTGGCCTCTTCACCATGGAGACCGGGCAACCAAACACCCTGGCGCCGCGCAAACGGCCCCTGCACACGATCATTCCCGCCTTCATGTGGAAAGACGACGTGCGCATCGGCTTCGGCATCATGGGCGGCTGGAACCAGGCGCAGGCCCACGCCCAGTTCGTGGCCAACATTGTTGATTTCGGCATGACCATCCAGCAGGCCCTCGAGGCCGGGCGCTTTACGAAGGGCACCTTCGAAGGCTGCGATCTCTTCATGGAAACGCTGATTCCGGAGACCGCACGCGCTGAGCTCGAGGGGCTTGGACACCAGATTGAGCCCGTGGCGCCGCGTACCGGCCGCTTCGGTTTTGGTCAGGCGGTGATGTCGAACGGCCGCGGCATACACTTCGGCGCATCCGAGCCGCGGCACGATGGGGCGGCGATTCCCGAGGAGCCGGGCGTGTTCGACTGAGCGCGTCCTGGCGGGTTTATTCGCTCGCGATCCGCTCAATGCCGGCCATGATGTAGCTCACGGCCAGGTCGATGGTCTCCTCGCGCTTTAGCTTCGCATTCGCCGCCAGTTCCGCGGCGGCGATGGAGGCGCCGGAGGACATGCTCACCACAAGCTGCGCCTGGCGCTGGTTTAACTGGTAAGTGTCGGCGGCGGCGCTGACCAGGAACTTCGCATTCTGACGCCCGCGGCGCTGCTGCTCTGTGCGGATGGCCGAAGCCAGCTCAGGTTGCGAGAGGAGCAGCGGCAGAATGTTCCCTGGGGCATGGTGATCGAAGTTGCTGGTGACATAGAGCCGCACGATGTCTTCGAAGTTCTTCGCAGAACGGACCGCCTCTACCGTCGCCTGCACAAAGCGTTCGTACTCCCGGGCCAGCAGCGCCTTTAACAACTCCGGTCGTCCCGAGAAGTAGTTGTAGACGAGCGGCGCGGAGACCCCGGCCTCCCGGGCCAGCCCTTCCATCGTGAAAGCCTGTAACCCTTCGGCAATGACCATGGTTTTTGCCGTATCCAGGAGCTGGGTGCGTCGGGCTTCCGGCGAGAGGCGGGTGCGGGGTCGTGCGGCGTTCATGGGTCTATCTTACGGTTATTGTTGACACCCTTAAATAGAGCAATTACTTTAGGCTGACTTAAATAAGGGCCCATCTGGGCCAGCTTCGGGGAGAGAGCCATGACATACGCCGCCCACCGCCGCATCATCGATGTGGATTCTCATCTCATTGAGTTGGACGACTTCCTGCACAATGCCGCGCGTCCCGAGCATCTGGACAAGGTGCCCTCCATGCACGACCAGAAAGGTCTGCCCGTCGTGCAGGCCGGCCTCGACCGGGGCCGGGAGCTTTTTGCCAAGCGCCAGCAGGACCCGGCCACCATGGCCAAATTTGAAGCGTCCCTGATGGACAACACGAAAAGCGGCTGGAACCGCCTCGGCGCCTTTGACCCTAAGGAACGGTCTCACACCCTGGATCTGCTGGGCTTCGAGATGCAGTGGGTCCTGCCGACCTTCTCCTTTCATCAGACCGTGCACGCAGCCACGGACGACGCCCTTGCGGCAACATCCATAACCCTGAACAAGGCCATGGCCGACTTCTGTGCACACGACGAGCGCTTGAAGGCGGTCGGTTATCTGCCGTTGAACCTGGGTCCCGATGTCGCAAAGCGCATCATGGACCAGGGTTTTGCGGACGGCTGCTATACCTTCATGGTGCCAACGAACGAGCCGGATCCGGCAAAGCCGTCTTATACGCATCCGGACTTCGATCCAATCTGGAATGGCTTTGCGGAGCGGCGCACGCCGGCGGGCGTGCACGTGGCGGCGAACGGCGATTATTCAGCCGTGTCTCCGAGCTTTAAGAACAACGGTAAGTCGGAACTTGCACTCGGAGGTGATGCGCCGGCCGGCGAGCTGGGGCTGCTGAATATCGGCACAAGCGCGCAGCTGTTCCTCTCGGCGATGATTTTCGACGGCGTTTTTGAGCGGCACCCGGCTCTGCGCTTCATCAGCATGGAACATGCCGCCACCTGGCTGCCGTCCTGGCTGCACCAGCTCGACTTCACGGCACACATGTTCAAGCGGCGTCGGGAGTTCCCGGAGGCACCGTCAGAAACGGCGCGGCGACACATCAAGGTCTCGCCCTTTGCTGATGAGCCGGTCGGCTGGATCATCGACAACGTCGGCCCGGACATGCTGGTGTTCGCCTCGGACTATCCGCACCCGGAAGGCACCGGCAATCCGATCGGTAAGTTCGAGCGCAACATGCCGAACTGCGATCAGGCAATCATGGATAAGTTCTACTTCGGCAATATGCTCGATGTGATGAACGTCGCCTGAGGACTTGAGCAGCCTCAATGACGTTGCGCCTCTCGGCGCGCAACGTCATTCAGTCGAGTCCAGTTCTTCGCGCAGCTTGCTGCGCACATCCATGAGGACCAGGCCGTAGGTGTTGTGTCCCCGGCGATCCCGGCCGCAGCCCCAGTAGTAGTCGTACTGGCTGCGCTCGATGAGTTTCAGATCGCCGGTGTCGAGGAGGCGCTCCGCCACTTCAGGATGGGTACGGCACTTGGTGTACACCGCCCGGGTCATGATCACCCGTCGCACCTTCGACCAGTCTTTGCGCAGTCGCCGAAAGCGACTCCGACCCAGCTTGCGGGCTTTCGCCGGGTGCGGCGCTGAGCGGACCCTGTCCTGCTCGGCGGGATCCTCGAACTTCATACCCTGGAAGTAGTGCTCCACGGAGGGCCAGAAGCGGCCCTCGAGTTCAAAGCCGTGTTTGGAATAGGTGGATAGGGGCTCGTTCACGTCGGCCCGCGAGAGGTAGATGTCCTGTGGTTGATCGGCCGCCACCGGGTCAGGAGGCGAGCGCCTGTTCGAACAGCACCTCGTACTCTTCGGCGGTCACGGGGCGTGGGTTCGTAAAGTTGCAGACATCCTTCGCCGCGTGCTGGGCGAGTTCCGGGACCGCATCGCGCTGCACGCCCATCTCCGCGAGGTTCGCGGGCAGACCGAGATCGGCGTTCAGCGCCCGGATAAACTCAGCGGGATCCGCTTCGGCTGTTGCACCCAGGGCTCGATTGAGGCGCTCGTATTTGTTACCAACGTGATCCCGGTTGAACTCGAGAATGGTCGGCAGGAATACCGCATTAAGCGTGCCGTGGTGCAGCTTTAAAGACTGATCAGCGCCGCAGGCGTGGCTCATGGAATGCACGGCGCCGAGGCCTTTGCTGAACGCCATGGCGCCTTCGGTGGCGGCCATCATCATGTGCCAGCGGGCATCTTTGTCGCTGCCATCCTGCACCGCCTTCAGCAGATGCCCATCACGGATACCGCGTTCGATCCCGTCGCAGGCGACCGCCTCGGCCGGTGGATTCACCTCTGGAGAAAGCAGGGCTTCGATGCAATGGGTCATGGCATCCATGCCGGTGGCGGCCGTCAGCCGCGCTGGCAGGCCGAGGGTGAGGCTTGGGTCGCAAACGGCCGTCCTCGGCACCAGCTGTTTGCTGATCAGAATCAGCTTCTCCCCGTTGTGCATGATGATCACGGCGCCGCTCGATACCTCACTGCCGGTGCCGGAGGTGGTGGGGATTGCGATCAGGGGTGCCACGGGGCCAATCTTTTCAGCCCCACCAAGACCTGCCGTGTACTCCAGGAGGTCACCGTCATGGGTGACCGCGAGCGCGACAGCTTTGGCGAGATCCATGGACGAGCCGCCGCCGAGGGCAACCACGCCGTCACAGTCTGCTTCCCGGTACTTGGCCACGGCTTCTTCCACGGCCGCCTGGGTCGGATTTTCCGGCGTACCGTCGTAAACCGTGGGTGCGGCTTCGTTACCCAGCGTGCTGAGCACGTCCCGTACCATCCCGAGATCGACGAGACCGCGATCCGTGCACAGGAGCGGCCGTTCGATGCCGTGCATTTTCAGCACTTCACCAAGCTGCGAGCTCACGCCATGGTCGAAGAGGGTCTGGTTCATGAAGGTCAGTGTGGCCATGGGGACTCCGCAGCGTTCGGGTGGCTGTAGTTTGTTTTCACTTGATGATACGGCAAACGCCGGCTGCACCGAACGATGGTCCGATCTGATCGGGTCTAGGAACGGTTTTGTGGGTCGACGGGAACAGCGGCGATCGAGGCAGCCGAGGTCTGTCTGACTGCGACCAGGGCCCCGGTCACGCAGTAACCGGGGCCTGGAGGAGGGTGGAGGTAAGAGCTAAGAGCTAAGCGCGAGGAGAGAGGCTCGCTCAGACCAGCTGCAGCGGGCCGTGGTTGTCGCAGTGGCCATCATGCGGGTGATGCAGGTGTCCGTCGACCAGGTAGTCGATGTGATCGCCATGCGGAACCGCCGGATGCCCGCAGTCCGGGCCATGCACGTGACTGGCGTCGTGGCCGCTGCAGTCGTGTGCCGCACACCCCGCGGGGTTCGTGGCAGATACCTCAATCACGTGCTCGTCATAGTGATCATCGTGGGCGCAGTGCAGGTGTCCGTCGTGGAGATAACCGACGTGGTCGCCGTGCTGGATGGCGACGTGGCCGCAGTTCGGCCCATGTTCATGGGCGTGGTTCTCGTGAATTTTGTGGTCCATCGTGTGTTGTTCCTGGCTGTGTTAAGGGTCGGTTTTGTGGCCCATCTCGTCGTCATGCCCGCTCGGGTCCGCATGTTCCAACACGTTCCGGATGAGAGTCTGCACATGCGAATCCGCGAGCTGATAGAACATGTCGCGGCCATCGCGGCGCCGGCTGACCAGGTTCTCCTGCAGCAGGATCTTCAGCCGCTGGGATGTCGTAGACATCTCTGCGTTGGTTAACGCGGCAATCTCCGACACCTGATGCTCTCCCTTGAGCAGCAGCTCCAGGATCCTCAATCTGGCAGGGTCGCCACCGGCTCTGAGCATGCCTGCAGCTCGTTCGAGTATGCGCTGCGAAGTCATGCGGGCTCTGCCCAGATGCCGTTTGAGTCGCTGTTTCTCGGGCCGTCGACTCCTGAACCGCTGCTATTCGGGCCATTGTTTATAGAGTCGTTTCTATTTTCGTTTCTAAATTCGTTTCTGTAATTCATCAAATTATGAAATATAAAACTATCGTACTTTGACCGGGTTGTACAGCGGCAGGAAATGCCTGATTCCTGAGTCATGGGCGCCCGGGTTGTGGCGAAGTCAGAGCCTGGCTGCAAGGAATGCTCCGATATTGCCGATGGCCTGGCGGCCTTCCGGGATGAGACTCGACAACACGGGAAACGCGTGCGGCATCTTCGGCCAGACGACAAGCTCAGCGTCACTCCCGGCCTCTGTGAGTTTCGCCACCAGAGACTCCGAATCACTCAAAAGCACCTCTGTGCTCCCGACCACAACGTAAACCGGCGGCATTCCCGCAAGGTCGGCGTGCAACGGTGAGGCGAGCGGTGAGCGTGGATCCTGACCCTTGAGGTAGTGCGTGGCAAAGCGGTTGATGGCCTCCGGCGAGAGCATCACGTCCTTATCCGCGTTGCCGAGCAGGCTCTCGGCAAGCAGCGTCATATCCACCCAGGGAGAAATCAGCGCGGCCGCTCTCGGCAGGGGCAGCTCAAGGTCTTTGAGGTTCACCATCAGCGCCATGGCGAGGCCACCGCCGGCAGAGTCACCGGCGAGCAGAAGGCGCTCTGGCGGATAGCCTTCCGCAAGCAGAAAGCGATAGGCGGTTGTTGCATCTTCAACGGCAGCGGGGAAGGGATGTTCCGGCGCTAAGCGATAGTCGATCAGAAGCACCCGTAGCTTCGTCTCTTTCGCGAGACGCGCAGCGACATCCCGATGACTGTCGGGACCGCCGAAGACATAGCCACCGCCGTGCAGATAGAGCAGGGCGGCATCTTCTGCAGCACCCTCAGCCGCCAGCCACTCGGCCGGCACGCCGTCGACGCTGACCGGTTTCACGGTCACATCCGCAGGTGGTTTTCCCGTTGAGCGACTCATCTGCTCGCGCAGGGCTGCCGGTTCCTCGAAGGTCGACATCTGCTTGCGGATTGTGTGCTTGAGCACCATGGATACAACGCTGGCCCGTATGCTCATCTTTCTCCCGGTTCTTTGCCTGACTTCCGGTCGGACGCTAGACGTTGCTCAGGCGCTCGTCCAGAGGCGGGATACTGAATCACTCGCGCTCCGCGGACCCGGCCGAAGCCGTGCGGCGAAGCCAAGGCCAGATCACCGCTGGCGCGTAAGCGTTGCCAGCTCTTCGGCCAGCAGATCGAAGACCACGCGAATGCGTCGACTGGTATGTAGCTCCCGATGGGATAGCAGCCAGACGGGTATCTCCGGATCGAAGAGCTCGGGCACCACGGCAACCAGGTCGTCGAAGAGGTTGCCGGTGTCCATGGGCAGGAACCCGAAGCCGAGGCCTTCGCGGATGAGTTGCAGCATGCAGTTACCGCTCGCGGCGCTGGCGCGGAACTGCGCTTCCTGTAACTCGAGACCCTGCTCAGCGACCCCCGCAATCAGAGATGGCGTGTTGTTGATGCCGATGAAGTCCTTGTCTGCGAGATCCGCGAAGGTCTCTGGGGTGCCAACTTCGTCGAGGAGCCGGCGGGCCGCGTAGATCCGGCCGCGCAAGGAACCAATACGCCGGGCAATGAGATCGGGCTGTGTCGGTTCCGCGTGACGAATGGCGATGTCAGCCTCCCGCTGGATGAGGTCCCGAACCTGATCGGAGGCAACAACGTCCACAACGATGCCCGGGGCCTGCTCCCGGAGTTTGCGCAGCATGGGAGGCAGGTAATAGGTGGCGAGCATTTCCGTGGCGGTGATGCAGACCCGGCCTTCGATGGCCTGGGACTGTCCTGATGCGGTGAGTGCAACTCGATTGGCCGCCGCAGCCATGCTGCGCACGTGCTCAAGGAGCTCCAGCCCCGCGGTGGTCAGCTGCAGCTGCCGGTGCCCGCGTTCGAAAAGCGTTACCCCCAGCGTCTGTTCCAGGCCGGTGACCTGGCGGCTCAAGGTTGGCTGCGTGAGCTCAAGGGCCCGGGCGGCGGCAGAGAGAGAGCCTTCTTCCGCGGCGGCCAGAAAAGCGCGAGCCTGGTTCCAGTCGAAGGCAAGGTCAGGCCAGTTCATTGATATCCGTATATCAGACCATCGTGAATTGGCATTCTATGCGCGATAAGCGTATGGCTAAATAGCCACTCAATTTAGTAGAAAGCCGTTTTGAGGACCTTCGCCGTGACAGTGACATCCAGCGAATTCTGGGACCGGGTCGCCCCCGGCTACAGCCAACAGCCCATCTCCGATCAGGAAAGCTACGCCCGCAAGCTGGCGGCGACGCAGGCGCTCATGCGGCCGCAGATGGACGTGCTGGAGTTCGGCTGTGGCACGGGATCCACCGCGCTCAAGCATGCGCCCCATGTGGCCCGCATCCTGGCAACGGACGTGTCCGCAGAAATGATTCGCATCGGCCGGGAAAAGGCGGCGGATGCCGGTATCGACAACGTCAGCTTCCAGCAGTCTGGGATTGAAGATTTTGTTGCGCCTGATGGCAGCTACGACATGGTGCTGGCGCTGAATCTGCTGCACCTGGTCCCGGACTACGGCGCGGCGGTGGCGCGGATCCATCGGCTCCTGAAACCCGGTGGCATTTTTGTCTCGAGCACTGTCTGCCTGGCCGATCGTATGTGGTTCCTGCGTCCGGTGATTCCCGTCATGCAGTGGCTGGGTAAGGCGCCGTTTGTGAGTTTTCTCAAATCGGACGCGGTCCGAGGAGCTATTTCCGCAGCGGGCTTCGAGGACCGCGAACACTGGACCCACGGTCGCACGAACAGCCTCTTCCTGATCGCCGAGAAGCGCCCAACGGCCGAGGGTGCGCCTTAAGAGTTGACCGCTCAGTCGGGCGACACGCTCAGAACTGATTGGCCCAGTCGTCGCCGAGCACTTCGCGGCCGATGGTCCAGGATTCGCCCAGCGGCGGATGGATGCCGTCGCTGAAGTTATCGAGGGTTGCGGCCTGGGCTTCGATGTTCTCCGCCGTGTGTTGCTCGCCGGGCAGGTGCAGGCCGTTGCTGAGCTCGTTTCGCACCCGATGGATGTAGCCGCCGCCGACCTCAAAAACCCCGCCGGTCTCGGCGGTGTTTTCGTGGCAGAGCCACACGGCAAGTTGCGCGAGATAACGCGGTCCGAAGGGGCTTGTGGCCTGTTCTTCGTTGGTTCTGCCGGTCATGCGGCTGGCGGAGAAGGGTGCAACCGCGTTGGCGTGGATGTTGTGTTCTTTGCCTTCCAGCGCGAGAGCCTTCGAAAGGCCAAGCATGGCGGCTTTGGCCGCGCTGTAGTGGGCGAAGTTGGCGGCGGCGTAGAGGCCGAAGGGTGAAGAGGTAAAGAGCAGCCGGCCATAACCCTGCTCGAGCATGTGCGGCCAGACGGTCTGCGTGCAGACATAGCTGCCGTAGATGTGCACGGAAAGCATGCGTTTCCAGAGCTCCGTGGTCATCTCGGCAAAGGGGGTTGGATAGGCGATGCCGGCGTTGTTCAAGAGCACGTCGATGCGCCCCCATTCCGAGAGCGCAGCCTGGACAATCTTCTCGCCGTCCACGACAGAGTCGTGATTGGCGATGGCGTGGCCGTTGTTTGCAGTGATCTCAGCGACGACGGCATCCGCCGGGCCGCTGTCGCTGCCTTCACCGGCCACGGAGCCGCCGAGATCGTTCACCACCACCTTCGCGCCGCGTCGCGCGAACTCGTGGGCGTAGGCCCGGCCAATACCATTGCCGGCGCCGGTAACAACAACGACGCGATCTTCGAAAGTCAGTGTTTCTGCCATGAGGTGCTCCCTTGTAAGCAGCTCATGATCCTCGACGGTCCGAGAGAAATGAAGGGGGCCGGAGCCCCCTTCCTCGGCAGGACGGGTGCCAGAGAATGATCAGCAGAAGTCCTGGCCGTTATGTGGTGGCCGGCCCTGTCCCTCGCCTTGGCCTGGGATCCTGCAGATCTCAGCGTAAACGTTGTCC
>JBCDDI010000066.1:0-11420 GCA_039180365.1 Pseudomonadota bacterium | reverse complement strand
GCCCTGGTACACGCGGATCGAGACCACGAAGCCGGTACCTGAGCGCCTGACACTGGCGCACTGAGCGGAGAGCATCACATGGAGACACTTAAGAACGGGTTCCGCGCGGGCGGTCTGCTCTTCGGCCTCATGCTGGCCCTGGCGCTGCCAGGTGCTTCGGCCCATGCGGCGTCGAAAATCGACTGGCCCATGGACCCCATGACGCCGAACCTGCAGGACCAACCTTCGCTGCAGCGGGGCTGGCAGCTGTACGTGAACTACTGCCTTGGCTGTCATTCTCTGGAGCATCAGCGCTACGAGCGTACGGCCGATGACCTGGGTGTGCCGCACGAGATTGTGCTGGAGAATCTTGTGTTTACCGGTCAGAAGATCGGCGAGCATATGACCACTGCCATGCAGCCTGAGCTTGCCAAAGAATGGTTTGGCGCACCGCCCCCGGACCTGACGATGGTTGCCAGGCTGCGTGGGGTCGATTGGCTCTACAACTATCTGCGTACCTTCTATCGGGACGACAGCCGCCCCATGGGGGTGAACAACAAGATCTACCCGAACGTCGGCATGCCCCACGTGCTTGAAGGTCTGCAGGGCATCCAGCGGTCTGGCTGCGTGCAGATGCCGCGGCTCGCGGAGAATGGCGGCGAAGAACGAGACCCGCTCACCGGTGAGACCATCACGGAAGAACGCTGCGATCAGCTCGTGGTGGAAGAGGGCACCGGCGTTCTAACGCCGGAAGAATACGATCAGGCGATTTTCGATATCGTAAACTTCCTCTACTACACCGGGGAGCCAAGCCGGCTTCAGCGGCATCGCACCGGTGTTTTTGTTCTGCTGTTCCTGGTGATTCTGTTCGTTTTCACCTACCTCCTTGGTAGGGAGTTCCAGAAAGACGTCAAGCATTGACGCATCGTGACCCCGGCTCGCCGGGGTCACCTACCCCTCTCTAAAAGCACTCCATAAGGTTCAGCATGAGCGTAGTCACTAAGAGATCCTCCATGACGCTGTTTTCCGACGCACGCGATCATTACAGCCATCGCGTACGCATGGTTCTCGCCGAGAAGGGCGTCACGGTGGATATCGTCGACGTCGATCCGTCGAACAAGCCGGAAGATCTAGCCGAGATCAATCCCTACAACAGTCTGCCGACGCTCCTCGATCGGGACCTCGTGCTTTACGAGGCGAACGTGATCATGGAGTACCTCGACGAGCGCTTTCCGCATCCGCCGCTGCTGCCCGTGTACCCGGTACAACGGGCTCTTTCGCGCCTCTGGATCACGCGGGTTGAGCGTGAATGGAGCACGCGGCTTGATGTGCTGATGGCCGGCAAGGGCCGGGAAACGGTGCTCACGAAAGCTCGCAAGGAGCTGCGCGAAAGCATTATCAGTATCGCCCCGATTTTCGGTGAAAAACCTTTCTTCATGAACGAGGAATTCACCCTCGTGGACTGCTGTGTGGCACCGATTCTCTGGCGCCTGAAAGAGGTCGACATCAACCTGCCGGAAAAATCGACGCGACCGCTGCAGAAATACATGCAGGGGATGTTCGAGCGCGAAGGCTTCCGGGCCAGCCTGACGGAAACCGAACTCGAGATGCGCGAGTAGGTTTTGCCTGCGCTGCCGAAGCGTCCTTACTTCCTGCGGGCGCTCTATGACTGGATTGTCGACAGCGGACTGACGCCCTATCTCCTGGTCAGCGCCGATTCGGACGACGTGCGGGTGCCCGAGGAGTACGTCAGCGAAGGCAAGATCGTCCTTAACGTGTCACCGGACGCTATTCGCGATCTGGTGCTGGGCGATGAATCCGTGTCCTTCTCCGGACGCTTCAGCGGCAGACCCTTCCCCATTGCCATTCCTCTCGCCAGCGTTCAGGCGATTTACGCGAAGGAAACCGGCGAGGGCATGATGTTCGAGCCGGAATACGAAGACGCGGCCGGGGACGACGCGACCGGAGATGGCCGACCAGACGATGAGCCGCCGTCCGATCCTTCTCCACCAGAGAAAGCGCCGCCTGGCGGCAGCCATCTCAAAGTCATCAAGTAGCTTCAGCCTGCGCTAAAGGCGTTTCTGATCCAGCGCAAAGCCGGCGCAGACGGTGGTCCGGTGATCGCAACCACGTCGAAGCGTGCCGGGCGACTGCGCAGGGAACGGCGGCCGGATGTGTAACTTTGCGCGGCGTTAATCAACCGTCGTTGCTTCTGCGCCGTGATGCTTGCCAGGGAACCTCCGAAGCGATTGCTTGCGCGATAACGCACTTCGACGTAAACGAGGACATCGCCGTCGCGCATGACCAGATCGAGTTCCCCGTATTTGCGACGGTAGTTGCGGGTCAGGAGTTCGAGACCCTGCGCCTGCAGATGCCCGGCGGCGAGATCCTCGGCCCAGGCGCCTCGGTCGTTCAGGGGCCGGTCTCGCCGATTGCACGCATGCCGTCACCCACCACAACACCCCAGCCGAGCAGGCGCGTAAAACGGCCGTTCTGCTCGGGAATCAGGAGACCCGTGCTGCCAAGCATAGGCAGCTCGGGTACGGGGCCCAGACGCTCGCTCAGGCGATAGGCGTCGGTGCCGAGGGCGACGAGGGAAGCGAAGGGGTTACCCTCGAGGCCCAGGGGCTTTGCCATGGCACCGTGAACAGGATCATCTCCCAGAAACCACGGGAGTTCGCTGACCTGAAAACCGGCGAGCGTATTGAGTGCGCCGCTCCGCGTGCGCCGGACCGTCTGGGAACTCGCGTAAACGGGAAGGTCGTCGGCGAAGTGGAAACGTAGGGCAGGCACCAGGGCGTTGGCTTCGCCGTTGTCGATGAGTGCCACAACGGCGTCCACATCTTCACGGGCCCGGGGCAGGAATTCGAGCTCGGTCCTGAGCAGGGCGGCGAGCTCGGTCTTTCGCGCATCACTCTCTGCCACGTGCATGGCCGAGCCAACGGCTTCGGTAATGGTGCGAATGTCCGTAAACGGCTGCACGGTCAGGTTGAGCGGTGCGTGTCCTGAATCCGCTGCCGCAGCTTCTGTAAGAACGCGGCGAGCGCGCAGGGACCAGTCATCATAGTTATGGAAGAGCAGAGCCCGACGGACGCCGTCTGCTGCGAGCCGCGCCTGGATCGTTGCCGCTTCGTCTTCGATAGCGAGACCGAGTTGGCGTACGTTAGGAGCGGCAACTTCGTTGTTATCGAGGTAATTCAGCAGCAGTACGGGCAGCTCCGGGTTCAGGGCGTTGAGCGCGCTCGCCGCGGGTTTCTGCAGCGGGCCGATAACAAGGTCCGACCCATCTGCCAGGGCACGCTCGTAGAGGCTGCCGATGGGTTCCGCGGCGGTGTCGTACACCGTAATGGTTCGCTTCGACAGCGCATTAGCCAGCAGTGCAGCGCTGATGAAACCGTCGCGCACGGCTTCCCCCGCCCGACTCAAGGGTCCACTCACGGGCACCATCAGTGCGATGCGCAGTGATTCCGGTCGATCAGCCAGGGCGACAATGGCTGCCGGGGGTAGAAGACTGGCAGGATGGGCGGGGTTGGCTTCCTCCCAGCGACGGGCGGCCATTGCAGCGTCTTCGAGGCTGAAGGCGGTGACGGCCGCGCGATGCAGGTCCTGCCAGGCGCGGAGCTCCGTCGAGGGCGCCGCAGGAGCCGCCTTTAAGGTCTCCATGGATACGGTAGCGTTCAGGAGTGACCAGATGATTTCGTTCTGCGCGGGATCGCCGCCGGCGCCGTCGACCAGGTAGGCAAGCGCACATTCCGCATCACCTTCCAACCAGCAGACGTTTGCCACCGCCTGAGCGTAAAGGGGCAGCTCGCGATAGGCAGCCGGCACCTGCTCGAGGGCGCTCTGGGCGCGAGTTAAGTCTGTAGCGACGGCGGCAGTGAGGAGTGCGTAGCGCGGCAGCGCTTCTGCTTCCAGCCAGCCTGGCTCGATGCTGCCCTGGGCGAGGATGGCATTAGTCCGCATCCCTTCTTCAAGAAAAGCCAGGCCGGCCTGAAGATAGAGCGTTGAGGCTTCGGGCTCCTCAGCACTGCGAGCACGCTCGAGCAGGGCGGCCGCGCTGCCCGTGTCGGTGACCACCGGGCCCACTGCAGGCACCTCGGTGACAGGCGTTGTTGCGCAGGCACTGAGGATCAGGGCAATCAGCAACAGCAGCGGGCTTCTGCGGAGGCCCGGCTCAAGGTGAGATCTCTTTCCACGGCCGCAAGCCTTGTGTTTACTGAGGCTGATCATCTGCGCTGGTGCACCATGTCTTCGGAAGAGGAACTGAAAGCGGGCGACGGGCTCGAACCCGGCACGCTCTATGTCATTGCAACGCCTATTGGAAACCTCGACGACGTGACGCGTCGAGCCGTTTCCGTCCTGGAGCGGGTAGGGTTGATCGCTGCGGAGGATACCAGACGCACGCTCACCCTGTTGAACGCCCTTGGCCTTAAGGCGCCCCGGACACTCGCTCTGCACGAACATAACGAGGAGGTGGCGGCGGAGCAGATCCTCGAGCTGCTGCAAGCCGGGGAGACGGCGGCCCTGGTCAGCGATGCAGGGACACCGCTCGTTTCTGATCCGGGCTTTGTGCTGGTGCGTGCCTGTTACGAGGCCGGACTGCCGGTGCGGCCCGTGCCCGGCCCAAGCGCGGTGATGGCTGCCCTCTCGGTCTGCCCGCTCCCGGCGAGTGACGTCTCCTTTGCCGGCTTTCTACCAGCGAAGGAGGGCGCACGCCGGAGCCGTCTCACCACCCTGCTCGATGCGGCCCGACCTTTCGTATTCTTTGAAGCGCCGCATCGATTGAAGGCTTCCCTCAAGGACCTTGAGGCGCTTGCGCCAGAGCGGCGGCTGTTTCTCGCCCGGGAGATGACCAAGCGTTTCGAGACCTATCTCCTCGGCTCCGCTCAGTCCATCGTCGAACAGATGGATGCGGCCGAGCAATGGCGCGGCGAGGTGGTCTGTGTGGTGGAGGGTGCGGCAGCGGCGTCGAGTCCCGCGGAGCAGGCCCGGGTTATGCGCATTCTGACAGCTGAGCTGGCTCCGGCGCAGGCCGCGCGCCTGGGGGCCAAGCTGCTCGGCGTCCGCAAGCAGGATCTTTATGGTCTGGGGTCCGGGGAGAGCTGAGCCTCCGGTGGGCGTATACTGCGCGGGAGCTGGCCAGACAATCGCTGGTCGCGCCACGTAAGTGGCCGACGAGAGGAAAGTCCGGGCTCCACAGGACAAGGGCGCCAGGTAACGCCTGGGGGGCGTAAGCCCACGGAAAGTGCCGCAGAAAGCAAACCGCCTAAGGCACCGCGCGAGCGGTGAACGGCAAGGGTGAAAGGGTGCGGTAAGAGCGCACCGCGCGCCTGGTAACAGGTGTGGCAGGGTAAACCCCGCCCGGAGCAAGGCCAAATAGGAATCCGCACGGTGTGGTCCGCATTGGATTCGGGTAGGCTGCTGGAGGTGTCTGGTGACGGGCGCCCTAGATGAATGATTGTCGTTGCTGCTTCGCTTGCGGGGCGGCGATCACAGAACCCGGCTTATCGGCCAGCTCCTTTTTTAGCCTTCGGGTCGCGGTCCTTATGCGCGATTGCGAAGCCGGGGTAGAGTCGGGCGTCTGCAGACGCGATTCCCGAAGGCAGGGTGGCGGTTTTTATGCTGAATTCTGCTTGCAGCCTGTCTTTTTATACTCAAATCATCTCATAGTTAATGTAGTTTCTAGCTTGTTGTACCTACTGCACGGGAACTAACGATTATCCTTTGCTCCCCACCTCATCAGGACGAAAAAACCCTTTGAAATCCGAAAGTTAAGTGCCTCCGCCTGGTTGACAGGACTTCTCTCGGCCATATAGTGTCCCCAGTTGGCATTTTGTGGAAAAAAGTGGCGATTCGGACGGTGAGGCCCGGCTGAAATCGCGTCTGCTACCCACGTTGCCAGGAGATTTCAGAGGCAAGAGCGGGCTTTACCCGCCATGACTGGAGGGGTCAGCGCGACGCCGGCAGGCGGCGCACGGGCATCATGTTTCGGGGCAGCAATACCGCAACACTCGACGGCAAGGGGCGCATGGCGCTGCCCACCCGTTTCCGAGAGTCGCTCATGGCCGGTTCGGACGGCAAAGTTGTTGTCACCATCGACATGCGTGAGAAGTGCCTGCTGCTCTATCCCCTCCAGGAATGGGAGATCGTGCAGCGTAAGCTCGAAGGGCTTTCGAACATGGGCGACAACGCCCGGCGCCTGCAGCGGCTGCTCATCGGTAACGCAACGGATATTGATCTCGACGGTCAGGGGCGGCTGTTACTGCCGGCCATGCTGCGAAATTTTGCGGAGCTCGAAAAGAAGGTGGTCGTCGTCGGCCAGGGCAACAAGCTCGAACTCTGGAGTGAGCCTCACTGGCATGAACGGACGGCAAGCTGGCTGTCCGATGAAGCCGGTCTGGTGACGGACGGTGATGAGTTCACCGGTCTGTCCGTTTGAATACGCAGACCCACGAACCGGTTCTTTGTGAGGAGACGATCGAGCTGGTGATTCCCCTAGCGGAAGCCCTTCAGGAAGGCGCGGCGGAAGCCGATGGCGCCGTCTATCTCGATGCCACCTTTGGTCGCGGCGGGCACAGCCTCGCGCTCCTTCGGCGCCTTGGCGAGCGCGGTCGGGTGATCGCCACGGATCGGGACCCGGAAGCGCTGGCGGCAGGGCGCAAGCTCGCGGCCGAGGAGCCGCGTCTGTCGGTACATCACGCCCGCTTCTCAGAGCTTGCAACGGTGCTCGATGCCCTGCACGTCGATCGCGTCACCGGCGTGATCATGGATCTTGGGGTTTCTTCGCCGCAGCTGGATGATCCCGAGCGCGGCTTCAGCTTTCGAGCGGCGGGTCCCATTGATATGCGGATGGATCCAAGCGCCGGGACGCCCGCGGCGGATTGGTTGAACAGCGCCACGGCGGAGGAACTGGCCGACGTCCTGCGCCGCTATGGAGAAGAACGCTTCGCGGGTCGGATCAGCCGGGCCCTTGTCCAGGCGCGGCCCTTTACCGATACCCGGGCCCTGGCTGATGTGATTCGCCAGGCCGTTCCCACGCGTCCGGCGAAAGGTCGCGGGGGGGCGAGCAAGAGCGACGCCGCCACCCGGAGCTTCCAGGCCATACGCATCCACGTTAACGAAGAGCTCGAGGAAATTGAGCAAGGCATCCGAGCGGCCTTTGCACGTCTTGCCCCGGGTGGGCGGATAGCGGTGATCAGCTTCCATTCCCTGGAGGATCGGACCGTAAAGCGGATATTCCGGGCTCTTGCAGAAGGCCCGCGGCTGCCACGCAATCTGCCGGTGCGGGCCAGTGAGGCGGCGCCGAAGGGGCGCATCGTCGGCAAGGCCGTGCGACCGGGCGACGCGGAGCTTCAGCGAAACCCGCGATCCCGGAGCGCCACCCTGAGAGTGTTGGAGCGGGCGGCATGAGCGGCCGGCTGCTTGCGGGCTGGCTTGCGGCCCTTGCCTTTCTGGTCTGCTCCGGGGTCCAGGTTGCCTTCTCCACGGAAGCGGTTCGTGGCCAGCATCGAACCCTCCAGGCGCTGCAGGGTCGGCTCGACGCTGCCGTGGCCGTCTACAGCCGTCTGCAGCTTGAACTTGCCACCGTTGCTGCCTATCAGCAGGTGGAGCAGACCGCTGAACAGGAACTCGGCATGCGGTTTCCTGAAGACGTCACGCGGGTGGCGCGCTGATGGCGTGGCGGCATTTCACGCTGGTTGCCTTCTTCCTCCTCGCCGGAGTTGGACTTGTCGCGCGCGTCGTCTACCTCAACGTTACGGAGCGGCAGTTTCTCATCGACCAGGGCGAGCGACGGTCCATTAAGTCGCAGGAGATTCCAGCGCATCGCGGCGTGATTTACGACCGCTTCGGCGAGCCGCTCGCCGTGAGTACGCCGGTGATGGCCGTCTACGCCAATCTGCGCGAGGGTGAACTCGATCAAGACGACCGACGAGCGCTCTGCGTCACCCTCGAACTCGACTGCCAGCGTCTCAGCCGGCGCCTCGCGCAGCATCGCGACAGCCGCTTCCTCTACCTGGCCCGCGGCGTGGCCGTTGATGTTGCCGAAGAGCTTGCGGCCCTCAAGCTGCCGGGCATTGGCTTCCTCAAGGAGTATCGGCGCTTCTATCCGGCCGGTGAAAGTACGGCGCACGTCGTTGGGCTGACGGACATCGACGACCAGGGTATCGAAGGCATTGAACTGTCCTTTGACGCTCAGCTCCAGGGAGAGGCGGGCAGAAAGGTAGTGCTCAAGGACCGCAGCGGCCAGGTTATTAAAGAGCTCGACTACGCCGATCCAGCCCGCTTCGGCGCTGACCTGACTCTGAGCCTGGATCTGCGCCTGCAGTTTCTCGCCTACCGGGAGCTCAAGTCCGCGGTGCAGAGTCATCGGGCTAAAGCCGGATCCCTGGTCATGCTCGACGTCGCAACGGGAGAGATTCTCGCGCTCGTGAACCAGCCGGCGTTCAACCCCAATGAACCGGTCGCAAGTCTCGAAGGCTTAAGAAACCGCGCCGCAACGGATATCTATGAGCCCGGCTCCACCATGAAGCCCTTCACGATCCTTGCTGCGCTCAAGAGCGGCCGCTACGAACGCCACACCATGATTGATACGTCACCGTTCTACATCGGCCGCAAGCGCGTCCACGATCCGGCGGAGCGGGGTGAAATTTCGCTGGAGACGGCGCTGAAAAAATCGAGCCAGACGGCGATCGCCAGGGTGGCGCTGGATCTCGGCGAGCGGGCCGTGTTCGATGTGCTGAGTGAAGCGGGCGTCGGCGAGTATCTGGGCACTGGCCTGCACGGTGAAGTTGTCGGCAAGCTGACGGACGATGGCCTCGAGCGGCCTATCGCCCATACCACCCTCGCCTATGGCTACGGGCTTGCCATTACGCCGCTGCAGCTGGCTGATGCCTACATGATGCTCGCCAACGGCGGCATCCGCCGGCCGGTGAGCGTCTTGCGTCAGGCAGAAGCGCCTGCCGGCTATCGAGTCTTCGATGAACACTTTGTGCACCAGGTGGTGCAAATGATGGAGGGGGTCACCGCTCGAGGCGGCACGGCCCCGGGTGCGCACATCGAAGGTTTCCGGGTGGCCGGAAAGACGGGCACGATCCGCAAAGTGGTTGCCGGTGCCTATGACGACGGTCAGCACGCAGCCTGGTTTGCGGGCATGGCACCGGCCACGGCGCCGCGCATTGTTACCGTGGTGCTGATCGACGAACCTCAGGGCGAAGACTTCTCCGGCGGCAAAGTTGCCGCGCCGGTCTTCGGCCGGGTTATGGCGCGCACCATGCACCTCCTCGGCGTGCCGCCGGACGCACAGCCTGAGCAGGCGCTTGCCGGGGTTGGCTACTGATGGGTGCGGCGCTGTTGCTCAGAGACGTGCTCGACGGATTTACCGTCGCCGCATCCGCCGGTGAACTCGATGCGACCCTTGCCCTGCCGGTGACGGGCATTACGGACGACTCCCGGGCCGTGGCACCCGGCGACGTTTTTGTGGCTGTGACCGGACAGGCGGCCGACGGCCATCGCTATGCTGCTGCGGCCCTGGAAGCCGGTGCCGTTGCCGTGCTGGCTGAACGGGCGGTTGCCGAGGCCGCGGGCCCGGTACTGCTTGTGGATGACCTCAAGGCGGCCAGGAGTACGCTGGCGGGTCGTGTTTTTGGTGCGCCCTCGCAGCGGCTCACCAGCGTCGGTGTCACAGGGACTAACGGCAAAACGTCCATAGCCTGCTTTGTCGCCGAGCTCAGCGAGCGTCTCGGCGAAGCGGCGGGCTACCTCGGCACCATCGGCTGGGGACGGCTTGGCGCCCTGGCATCGAGTGCACTCACGACGGAAAGCGCAATCAATGTCCAGCGCCGGCTTGCGGCGCTTGCGGATTCGGGCTGTGCCTGGGCCGTTCTCGAAGTCAGCTCTCACGCCCTCGATCAGCGCCGGGTGGATGGTGTCAGCTTCGACTTTGCCGTGTTCAGCAATCTCTCCCGGGACCACCTCGACTACCACGGCACCTTCGAAGCCTACGGTAAAGCCAAGGCCCGACTGTTCCACTTTCCGGAGCTGCGCGGCGCGGTCATTAATGGGGATGATCCCTTTGGCCGAAGGCTGGCCGAGGAGCTGCAGGGCAGCGTGCCCGTGTTTCTCTACGGCAGCGGTCCTGAGGCAGACGTGCGCTGGTCCGATCTCGAGTTTCACAACGCTGGTGTCCGCGGCACTCTGACCACCCCCTGGGGCGCCGGTCCTTTCGAAGTCCCGCTTTTTGGGGACTTTTCTGTGGCCAACGCCGTGGCGGCGCTCGCGGTGCTTTGCGCTGCGGGGAAACCATTTAGCGCAGTCTGCGAAGCCCTGGGGACGCTGACCGCGGTGCCGGGCCGCATGGAGTTTTTCCCCGGGCAGCGGACGCTGCTCGTCGACTACGCCCACACCCCGGACGCCCTGGAGAAGATGCTGCGTGCGCTCACGCCGCACCGGCGCGGCCGCATCCTTTGCGTGTGCGGCTGCGGCGGCGATCGGGATCGGGGCAAACGCCCTGAGATGGCGGCCGCCGCCTGCGCGCACGCAGATGCGGTCTGGCTCACGAGTGACAATCCGCGCAGTGAAGATCCCCGCGCCATCATCGAGGACATGCTGGCTGGTGTGCCTGCCGGGGCCGTCGTCGAGATCGAAGTTGATCGGCTCGCGGCCATCGAAGGCGCCTTTGCCGCGGCTCGCCCCGAAGACCTGGTCGTGATCGCCGGCAAAGGTCACGAGGACTATCAGGAGATCGCCGGTGAGCGGCTGCCTTTCAGCGACCGGCAGGTGGCCGCCGATCTTGCGGCGGGCCGAAGGCCGCGCCTGGTGAACGTTGAGGAGAGTGTTTGAGATGCTGCTCTGGCTGACCGAATACCTGTCGGAATTTATCTCCGGCTTCTCCGTGTTTCAGTACCTGACGTTCCGGACCATGGTCAGCGTGGTAACGGCCCTGGCCATGTCCCTGCTCATTGGTCCCTATGTGATCGATCGGCTCAGCCACTACCAGATCGGTCAGACGGTGCGTGAGGATGGGCCCGAGAGCCACTTCAGCAAAGCGGGCACGCCGACCATGGGCGGGGCGCTCATTCTCATTGTCATTGTCATCACAACCCTTGCCTGGGGAGACCTGACAAACCGCTATGTCTGGACCGTGCTGCTGGTGACGCTTGCCTTCGGCGCCATCGGCTGGGCGGACGATTATCTGAAGCTCTCACGGAAGAACAGTCAGGGCCTGGTCGCCCGCTGGAAGTATTTCTGGCAATCCGTCGCCGGGATCGCCGCCGCCGTTTTTCTCTATCAGACCGCAACCCTGCCCGCGGAGACGGAGCTCATTGTTCCTTTCTTCAAGGAAGTGGCGATTCCGCTCGGCATTGGTTTTCTGTTCCTCACCTACTTTGTGATCGTAGGCACGAGCAATGCTGTGAACCTCACCGACGGTCTGGATGGACTCG
>JBCDDI010000065.1:0-11426 GCA_039180365.1 Pseudomonadota bacterium | reverse complement strand
GCTGGTCACAATTTCGTCCTGACCTTCGCCACTGGCTGATCCCAAACGTCTCGCAGGTTGCCTCTGTTGGTGGACTTGGTGGTAAGTATGGCATTGTTCGTTATTGGACGTGCCAGTCCGCTTTAGACAGCCCGAGCATCTTGTGCGTGCGATGGTTGTACCAGCCGATGAAGTCGAGGGCGTCGCGAATGTCATCCCGCTCCACAAAACGACGACCGGTGGCACGGCGATAGTCCTTCCAGGCTTCGTTGGTAGCCTGGGCGTAGCCATAGGCGCTCGACGGTCGGGACCAGGGGATCACCCAGAGCAGCTTGTCCCGTTCCGGCCGGGCTTTCGCCCGGTAGCTGGACTCTTTGTAGATAAAAGACATACCCACCGGTACCGGCATCCCCCAGCGTTTCTCCGCCGCCCGGGCGTGCTTATACCAGCTGCGTTTCTCCTCGAAGATATCGCAGAGATTGTCGGGCTCTTTCGGGGGATTGCTGGTACAGGCGTTTAAAGCAACAAGCACCAGTGCCGTGAGCAGCGCCGCCCAGCGCGGATCGATCGCCCCAAGGGCACGCTTAGTCAGGGACAACATCGTGACTCTCAAGAAACTTAAGGAGGTCGTTTTCGTCCATAACCGGGATCTCGAGGCTTTCCGCCTTCGCCAGCTTGCTGCCGGCACCCGGCCCAGCCACCACCTGGCTCGTCTTTTTCGAGACGGAGCCCGCCACCTTTGCCCCGAGACCAACCAGATGGGCCTTCGCCTGATCACGCGTCATCCGCTCCAGCGTGCCGGTAAGCACCCAGGTCTGACCGGCCAGGGGCAGCGTCTCGGGTGCTGCCACCTCGAGGACTTCCCAGCCGATCCCGGACCCCACCAGGCGCTCGATCATCTCCCGGTGCAGCGGATCGGCAAAGTAGCGAACGATGTTCCGGGCAACGATGGGGCCAACATCGTCCACCGCCTCAAGGGCTTGTGCATCGGCCTCCATGAGCGGCTTGAGGTCGCCGAAATGGCCGGCAAGATTCAGAGCCGTTGCCTCTCCTACCTCGCGGATCCCCAGAGCATAGATAAAGCGCACCAGGGTGGTGTGTTTGCTGGCCTCGATGGCGGCGAGCACATTTTCACTCGACTTCCTGCCCATGCGCGGCAGCTCTGCCAGTGTGTCGAGTTCGAGACCGTAAAGATCAGCGGCATCGCTGATCAGCTTGAGCTCAACGAGCTGTTCGATGAGCTTATCCCCAAGGCCTTCAATATCCATCGCAAGGCGCGAGGCGAAGTGTTTGATGCCACCCGTGCGCTGCGCATCGCAACGGAGCACGCCGCCGCTGCAGCGGGCGACCGCTTCGTCGGCTTCCCGGACAATCTCGCTGCCGCAGACCGGGCAGACCTCAGGCAGAACAACGGCGGCGGCACCTTTCGGACGCTTCGCCTCAACCACCTTGACCACCTGCGGAATCACATCGCCCGCACGACGGACCATAACCGTGTCGCCGAGGTGAACGTCGAGGCGGGCCACCTCGTCCATGTTGTGCAGCGTGGCGTTGCTGACGGTAACCCCTCCGACAAACACGGGCTCAAGGCGCGCTACCGGCGTTACAGCGCCGGTCCGTCCCACCTGGAACTCCACGTCCAGGAGCCGGGTTGTAGCCTCCTCGGCCGGATACTTGAAAGCAATCGCCCAGCGGGGCTTGCGGGTCACCGTACCCAGGGCTTCCTGCTGGGCAAGGGAATCCACTTTGATGACCACGCCGTCGATGTCGTAGCCAAGGCCTTCGCGCCGGTCGAGAAGATCGTCCAGGTACTGCTCCACGCCATCGATACCGGCAAAGGAAGCCGCGTCACCGTTGATGCGGAAGCCCCAGCCAGCAAGTTTTTCCAGCACCTCGCTGTGGCTTTCCGGGGCCCAGTCGCCTTCTGCCCAGCCGAGGGCATAGCAGTACAGGGTCAGGGGCCGCTCGGCGGTCAGCTTCGGATCGAGCTGCCGGAGACTCCCGGCGGCGCCATTGCGCGGATTGATCAGCGCTTTCTGACCGGCAGCTCGGGCGCGTTCGTTGAACCGCTCAAAGGCCGCGAGGGGCATGTAGATCTCGCCGCGGACTTCCATGCGCGGCGGCACGTCGTCGGCCGTCAACTTAAGGGGCACGGCGCCGATGGTGCGTACGTTAGCGGTAATGTCTTCACCGGTGGTGCCGTCGCCGCGGGTGGCGGCAAGGGTCAGCACACCGTTTTCGTAGGTGAGCGCCACAGCCACGCCATCAATTTTGGGCTCGCAGGTCAGACGGATGTCCGCGTCTTCTCCGAGCCGCGTCTGACAGCGCGCCAGCCAGTCCTCAAGTTCACCCATGGTTGTGCCTTTCTCAAGAGAAAGCATGGGACGTTCGTGACGTACGGAGTGGAAGCCATCCAGGGGCGCGCCACCCACCCGCTGACTGGGCGAGTCGGTACTGACGAGCTCCGGGTGTTCGGCTTCCAGTTCGAGCAGCTCGTCAAAGAGCGCGTCGTACTCTACGTCCGCAATCTCCGGGTCATCGAGAACGTGATACCGGTGATTGTGGTGATGAATGAGCGCCCGGAGCTCGGCGAGCCGGGCTTCCGTGTTCATGCGCGTTTAGACATCCGCCGGCGGGAAAAGTCCACGATGCGCTGCCGGTAATGCTCCACGGTCTGTGCGGTCATGATATTGCGATGCTCGTCCCGCAGTTCTCCGCCGAGGGAACCGACGATGCTGCGGGCAACGCTCAGCATGTCCTCAAAGGCCGCCAGGGGCTCTTCCGGACCAGGCAGCTGCATGAACAGACACAGTCCCGGACAGCGGATGGCTTCCATATCCGCCATGTCGAAAGTACCCGGCTCCACGGCGCTGGCCACGCTGTACTGCACAGACTTCGTCAGGGGTTCCACCCGATGGAAGATGTTCATGTCGCCAAACTTCAGACCGCAGGTTCTCAAGGCGGCAAAAAGCTCGTCACCGGTGTAAGGCCGATCGCTCTCCGCCAGAACGTTCATGACCACAAGCTCTTCCACCGGCGCGGCGGCGGGGGCTTCAACGGTGTCTTCCGCGGCACCGCGCCGTCCGCCGCGTCGAGAAAGAACCGATCGTTCCCCGGCTTTGCGTTGTCCCAGGCGACGCGGCCGCTTCGGCTCATCGGCAACGATCGGCTCGGGCATGGCAACGTCGGCAACTTTAGCGCGCGGGGTGGTGACGAGCGCATCGTCGGCAGCCGGGGCCGGGGGCTCCTCCGCCGGAGGACTTATTTGAGCGGCCGCGTCCTCCGGGCGCTCAGGCTCGGCCGTAAAGGGCTCCTCTTCGAGAGCCGCCATTGCCGCGGGTCCAGCATCGAGCACCGGCTCCGTGCGCGGCTGTGGCTTCTCGGCCTGCCAGTCGTCGCCCAGCAGGGCTGCTTCAACCTCTGAAGGCGTTGCCCGCTCGGTGGGGGCATACGCACGGGCTTCCCGCGGCTGTTCCGACGGTTCAAGGAGCAGCGGCGGCGGCTCCAGCTGAAAGCTGCTCTGCTCCGGGTCCGGGCCCTGCACAAGGCGTCCACCGCCATTGGGCAGCTCACCGCGCAAGCGATCGATCTCATCAACCTCGTCGTCGGGAATCAGATCCGGTTTGATATCGATCCTGAGATCCTGGCGTCGGTCCCGCCAGGCAATCCAGAACCCATGGGCAACGACGGCTGCAATGAGCAAGCCACCGCCAATGAGGATGAAGTCTTTGATATCCACACTCGGCTCCCCGGTCGCTCACGCGACCGCACACACCACTATTCTTGAACGACTGCCCTGTGTTCCGCACTGCCCGGGTGCGGCTCACAAGCAACGGCGGATCAGCCCGCCATTGCTGCAGCTTCTTCCACGTCCACGGACACCAGGCGGGAAACGCCTGGTTCGTTCATGGTCACACCCAACAGCTGGTCGGCCATTTCCATGGTCAACTTGTTGTGAGTGATGACAACGAACTGCACGTCCTCGGACATGTCTTTAATCAGCTCTGCGAAACGCATGACGTTGGCATCGTCGAGCGGCGCATCCACCTCATCGAGCATACATACGGGGCTCGGGTTGAGATGGAAGATGGCAAAAATCAGCGCTACGGCTGTCATTGCCTTTTCGCCGCCAGAGAGCAGTTGCACGCTGGCGTTACGCTTACCGGGTGGTCTCGCCATGAGCGAGACGCCCGTATCGAGCAGATCCTCCCCTGTCAGTTCAAGATAGGCGTGTCCTCCGCCGAATACTTTCGGAAACAGTTCCCCCAGACGTTTGTTAACCGTCTCGAATGTTTCCTTAAATCGAGCCCGGGTTTCCCGGTCGATCTTCCGAATCGCAGCGAGCAAGGTTTCTAATGCTTTTTCCAGGTCGTCGTTCTGCTGATCCAGGTATATTTTTCGCTCCGACTGCGTCTCGAACTCGTCGATTGCCGCCAGATTAATGGGGCCCAGCCGGCTGATACGCCGGTCTGTGCGTTCCAAGGCTTCCATCCAATTCTCTTCGGTCGCGTCTTCGGGCAGCTCGGCCCGCACCGCTTCCAGGGTCATGTCCGTGCCCGCAAGCTGCTCAAGCAGATTTTCTGCCTGCACCTTCAGGCCATGCTCGGAGACCCGGGCGTTCTCAAGTTTGCCGCGGACGCTGGCCAGGCCTTCTTCTGCCTGGCCGCGCTCACCTTCGAGTTCGCGGATCCGGGCGTCGATGTCATCGAGGGCCTTCCGTGCTTCCGTGAGCGTGCCTTCCACTTCCAGCCGCTCAGCAAGCTTCAGCTCGAGATCGTTCTTCAGTTCCGGCAGCGGCGTTGCGCTGTTGGCGATGCCCTGCTGCAGATTCTCCTGCTGTTCAGCGAGCTCCTTGCGCTGCCGTACGAGCCGGTCGCGGGCCGTCTCGGACGCCGACAGGCGGCTTTGCAGGCTCTGCCATTCGGCATTCAGACCGTGGTAGCGATCCCGGCTGGCTCGCGCCTTGTCGCGGGCAGCCGCAAGGGTCGACTCCGTTTCTTCACGGACCCGGGAGAGTCGCTCGCGGCTTTCTGCCTGACCTTCCTGCGCCGTCAGCGCCGCGGCAAGCCGTGACCGGGCTTCTTCGAGACGTGCCGCTTCTTCGGCAATCTGCGCGGCCAGCTCTTCCCGCTCCCGGGCGAGCCGTTCGCGCCGGGCGTCTGCTTCTTCGAGCTGCACCCGTCGCACGCCGTGATCGGTTTTCAGCTCCCCAAGGGACTGATTGAGGCGATTAATCTCTGCCTGGCGCTCATCGCGGACGGCTTCCAGGGTTTCGATCCGCGACCGACCTTCCGTGAGCTGCCCCATGAGGTTGGAGAGGGTCTGTTCCGCCTCTTCCACCCTGAGGTTCAGCGTTTCAATTTCCTGGGCCCGCTGGATGATGCCGGCTTCGTCTTCCGCCACGGCATAGCGACGCACCCAATCCGGCCCCACCCAAACGCCCTGGCGGGTCATGATGCTTTCGCCAACGGCAAGCTGAGCGCGCTTGGCCATGGCCACTTCAACGGATTCCGCCGCGTAGATGCCTTGCAGCACGGAGCCCAGACGCAGATCGTGGCTGCGGATCAGCGAGGCGAGGCTCGGCAGGTCGCCGGCCATGTTCACATCCATGGTGGCTTCCATGAGTGTGACGCCACCCTCGTCAAAGGCCCCAAGGGAGGCCGCATAGTCCGACACGCGCTCGACGTGGATCGCCTGCAGGTGGTCACCGAGCACGGTTTCCACCGCCTGTTCCCAACCTGGCACTACGGACAACACTTCACCGAGGCGCTCAGCACCGGCGAGACCCTGAGCCTCAATCCAATCGTGCGCTTCCCGAGCCTCCCGGCCGAGGGCCGCACGCTGCATGGCTTCGAGACTCGCGAGCTCATGGCGCAGGCTCTGCACATCTTCCCGAGCCTCATCAAGAACCCGCTCGCGCATGAGCAGATCTTCGCGAGCCGCGGCGAGACCTTTCAGCGATTCATCAACGTCTGCTTCCAGCCGGCGGCGCTGGTCTTCAACAACTTCGATTTCCGCCGCGAGGCTCGATACGTCGTCGGAGGCAACCGGTGCGGGAGCCGCCGCATCAGTTTCCAGCTGACCGTGGCGCCCTCTCAGGCGCTGCAGCAGCTGCTCAAGGTGTTCGATCCGGGACGCCTGAACTTCCGCATCCCGCTCGTGTTCGGCCGCCGCCCGGGTGAAGGCATCCCAATCGGCCTGCCACTGACGGTAGGTTTCTTCCAGCGCATCGGCGGCTTTCCGGGCTTCGCTGTCGGCGAACTCAGATTCCCGGACCTGCGGGCCAATGCTGGCGATCTGCTGCTTGAGCTCGCCGATCTGACCTTCGTCCATTTCCAGCTGCCGGGTGGTCTCCTGCGCCCGCTGGGCAACGGTGTCGAGATCCAGCTCGAGCTGCTTAACCCGCTCCTGGTTGAACTGAATCGCCTCTTCAATGCGGGCGATGCCTGCGCCGAGCTGGTAGTAGCGGCCCTGCACGGTGTTGAAGGCTTCGCTCTGGTCCGCATGCGCCTGACGGGCGCCTTCAATCTCCGTAGCCACGCGCTGCTGCGCGGCGGCGGCCTGCTCAAGCTGGATTTCCAGCTGGCTGATCTCTTCCTGGCGGGCCTTAAGCTCGCCTTCGAGAGCACCATAGCGGAGCGTATAGAGTTCCGCGGTGAGCTTACGCTCTTCCTCTTTCAGGACCCGATAGCGTTCGGCGGCTTTCGCCTGCCGGTCGAGGTGTTTGAGCTGCTTCTCAAGCTCCTCGCGGATGTCGTTCAGCCGCGACAGGTTCTCGCGCGTGTGGCGGATCCGGTTCTCCGTTTCCCGACGCCGCTCCTTGTACTTGGAGATGCCGGCCGCTTCTTCGAGGTAAACGCGCAGATCCTCGGGCTTCGCTTCCACGAGCTGGTTGATCATGCCCTGCTCGATGATGGAGTAGCTCCGCGGACCAAAGCCCGTGCCGAGGAAGATGTCCATGATGTCCCGGCGGCGACATTTGTTGCCGTTCAGGAAGTAGGCAGACTGAGAGTCCCGAGTGACCTGGCGCCGGATGGAGATCTCCGCGTAGGCCGCGTATTCGCCGCCGATGCGTCCATCGCGGTTATCGAAAATGAGCTCGATGCTGGCGATGGCTGTCGGCTTCCGCGAGTTGGAGCCGTTGAAGATAACGTCCGTAAGGTTTTCGCCGCGCAGCTGCTTGGCCGAGCTTTCGCCCATAACCCAGCGCACAGCGTCGATGATGTTGGATTTGCCGCAGCCGTTCGGGCCGACAACCGCGCAGCGGTTGCTGGGGAGGGTGACCGTCGTCGGATCGACGAAAGACTTGAACCCTGCGAGCTTGATCTGCTTAAGCCGCATTGTTTAACGGCGCATGCCCATTCTTCTACCGTGGTGAAGCTTCTGGCAAGAGGGGGGTAGCGCGTGAATCACCCTTGGCTGAGTTCGCGCTAGTCTAAATCAATTGTCTGAGCAGCGTAACACCCGACATCAGGTCGAACGCCGAATAAGGCCCTGTTTTTTGCGGTCAATGCGCCCGCCGCTGATTAGACGCAACCGCGGGCGAGGCTGCCAGCGGCGGAATCAGCGTGTTGCGGGCGCGCAGCGGCAGCGCTTGCTCAGTGCGTGCTGCCGTTCCCTTCCCGGCTCCCTTCCCGGCAACCAGCGGCCAGCCGCTTTTCACGACCGTGGAACGCTCGGACCAGTTCCTGTACCCGCTCTACCTGCCGCTCACCGATGGCGTCAAAAAGCGCGTGGTGATAACGGAGCGTATCCCGCGCATCGTAAGTGGGGTGCGCGGCAACGAGTCGCTCCATGCGCAGCCCCGCCGGTACCAGACCCCGCAGCACCGAGCTGAGATAAAAGTTGTCGAGCGGAGGCAGGCTCGCCAGCAGGAATGCCTTCCGCGCCGCCAGCACCGCATCGCCATCCTGTTCTGCAACGGCTTCGCGCATGGTCTCTAGGGCACCTTTCAGCTCGGTTAGATCAGGACTCTTCAAGCTGGCGAGTTTGGAAAAGCACAGCGACTGCATTTCCGTGAAGACTTCGCAGAAATCGGCAATTTCGTTGCTCTCCATGGAGCTTACGACAGCGCCACGCCGCGGGATGATTTCAATAAGGTGCCGCGACTCCAGTATGAGCAGCGCCTCGCGGACGGAGCCGCGGGAAACGCCCAGCTCGCCGGCGACTTTGAGCTCCTGGATGCGGGTAGCGGGTTTCAGACGCCCGGCGATGATCTCACCGCCGAGATGGTCGGCGATCTGCTCTGTGAGCGTGAGCGCCGGTTCGAAATTCATGTTCCTCTCCATGTTTTCCATGCGTGCCATGTGTACTGCCTCGTCTTGGCTACTGGTGATGGTGACCCTGGGCGCGGGATCCCGGACTTCTTAGCGAGCCCTCGGATCTCAAGGCCACGCGCCCTGCTCGGGTGAGCGAAGCGCTGCTGATTCATTCATTACTGCCGGCTGTTACCACCGACTGGCGACCCGGACCGGGCTCTCGTATCGAGGGAAGGCCTCTACTCGCCTGATTGTTCGACCACAGGGGTCCGGATAAGTTCGCCGCCCCTGTGCGAATCCCAAGACTCCTGACGGTCGCTCTAGCTGCCGGGTGGCGGCGGCTTTGTGGGACCGAGGGAGGTTTCCATCGGAGGCATAAGCGTTGCCTCGAGGAGCCGTGGCGCGGCAGCAACCTCGGCGAGGGTAATTGGCTCGGAAACCCACTCCCAATCGCCGGGGTGGGCCATGGCCGTACCCGCCTGACTCAGGCGTACCACAATCTCCACTTCGCTGGCGCTCGACAATGGCAGCGCCGGATTCATGCTGACCGCGTCATCGAGGCGGATTGTGCCGGGGACCAGGTGGGCCGGACGCCGAACGACCGCATAGGGCATGCCGCCGCCAACGGGCCGGGCGATGACAAACAGCGTCATGCTGTGTGGCGGGGTTTCTCCCGCAGCCACCGCCACATCAATGCTGCCTGGCATGGCCCCAAGCTGTGCCCGCGCGGCTTCAAAACCCGCCTGTAAGCTGGCCCGCTGGGTCGCCGCCAGATCGCCAGACAGGGCCCGATTGAGCAGGGTTACCGCCTCTCCAAAAGCCTCTTCCTGGAAGGCGGCAACCGCCAGCATCTCGAGCACCAGCGGCTGATTCGGATTGCTGGCGAGCACCCGTTCGGCAATGGACCTGGAGGTCGCGTCGAGCTGCCCTCGGGCGGCCAGATACCGAGCCTGCAACCAGAAGAGATCAATACTCGGATCGTCGCCGTGCAGTTCATGGGCCGTGGCAAAAGCTTCTGCCGCCGCCGCAAAGCGGGCCAGACGGAGATTGGCATGGCCAAGCAGGAACCAGCTGCGAGCATCGTCCGGGCGCGCGTCGACCCGCTCCTCGAGGCGCTGACGCCACTCGTCGAGTCCTTCTGAATCCGAAGCCGGGTCGAGGCCCAGGAGCGCTTCGGCGCCGGCCACGCCGTCGGCCGCGGGATCCCCGACGGTCTGATAAACACCCACGGTAAAGAGCACCAGCAGCGCGGCGCTGACGCCCGCAAGGCCAAGCCAGGAACCTCCTTTCTTCGGCTCGGCGGCGACTTCTTCCTGATCCCCTTCATAGTCCGCCAGCAGCGCAGCACCAAGCTCTGCTTCGAGGACTTCCTGGTCCTCGAGCTCGGCGACGCCGCCGGCGAGTTCACCGCGGAGTTCTTCAAGGCGGTCTTCGTAAAGCCGCCGCACCGTCTCGTCGCGAGCTTCCACCGTAGCGACGTCCCGCTCTCTCAGCGCAAGGAGCACAACGCCTGCGGCCGCGCCGAGCAGAATCAGGGACCAGAGCAGGAACATCTCAGCTGCCCCGCTCGCGAAGCAGCTGCTCAATCCGCTCCTGATCTGCCGCCGAGAGCGTGACCTCCGGTCGCGGACGAACCATCCGCAGCAGTACGAGAAGGCCAACCAGCACAAAGGCCACCGGAGCCAGCCAGAGAATCCAGGTGCCGGGCTTGAAGGGTGGGTTGTAGAGTACAAAGTCGCCGTAGCGGGCCTGCAGAAACTCGCGAATCTCCTGATCGCTCATGGCGTCCTCAACGAGGAGTCGATACACGGTGTCACGCAGGTCTTTGGCGATGGGCGCGTCCGAGCCGGACAGGTTCGTGTTCAGGCACTTCGGGCAGCGAAACTCGTCGATGAGCAGTTTATAGCGGGCCTCAAGCTCCGGAGTCGGGAAGGCATGGATATCCACCTGACCCGCTGCAAAAGTGCCGCTCGAAACCGCCAGCAACAGTCCTGCGAAGAGCGATCCTCGGAGAAACAGCACACATGCCGCAAATCCGGCCGCAAACCGCGCGGTAAAGACGTCGTGCCCCTGGCCTCGCGCGCTGTTTTTAGTCGGAGTCATAGTCGGAGCGGATTTCCAGCTTTGCCAGGATCGGTGCAATTTCGTTGCGCCAGACCCGGGGGTTAATCTCACCCACCCGCTTGTAGATGATCCGGCCACTCCCATCGAGGAGGAAACTCTCCGGTGCGCCATAGACGCCCAGTTCCACCCCAAGGCGCCCATCCACATCTTCAAGCACAAACTCATAGGGGTCGCCGAATTCGGCCAGCCAGCGCAGGGCTTTCGCCGCGTCGTCTTTATAGTTCACGCCCACAACCCGGAGATCGGTCAGCGCATCGATGCGCACTAGCTCTTCATGCTCCGCTTTGCAGGTCGGGCACCAGGTGGCCCAGACATTCACAAGTACCGGCGCACCAAGCAGGTCTTCGCGGGTCACCTCGCGGGCAGGATCGCCGAGCACCGTGGCGTTGAACTCCGGAAACGGCTTGTCGAGCAGCGCCGACGGCAGTCGGTGCGGATCTTCAAGACGAAAACCCAGATAGCCGAGCACGACGATGAGCGCGAAGATCGCGAGCGGAACAAAAAGACTCGCTCGGCTCACGAAGCCGCCCCGGCCGCCGCCTCCATGGGTGCTGGTGCCTCTCGCGTATCACGAGCCTTCAGACGCCGATAGCGGGCATCGGCAACGGCCACAACGCCGCCGAGGGCCATGAGCAGCGCGCCAAGCCAGATCCAGCGCACAAAGGGTTTCACCTGAATGCGGATCGCCCAGGCGCCAGCCTCCAGAGGTTCTCCGAGAGACAGGTACACATCGCGGGTAAAGCCCGGATCAATGGCCGCCTCGGTCATGACGTTGCGCCGAGCGAGGTAGTTGCGTTTCTCAGGACGCAGCGTAATACGCCGATCCCCTTCCACGATCACAAAGTTACCCTGATCGGCAATGTAGTTAGGGCCGTTTACGGGGTTAACGCCCAGGAAGCGCACTTCCCGTTCTCCAACAATCACGCTGTCTCCTGGCGCCATGCGCAGATCGCGTTCCGCAGACAGCTGACTGGTCAGCGCGACGCCAAGCAGCGTGATGGCAAAGCATGAGTCGGTTAGTCTGTTTCTGCAGTCAGCACGGAAATAGTGCACACTGAGGCTGCT
>JBCDDI010000064.1:0-11433 GCA_039180365.1 Pseudomonadota bacterium | reverse complement strand
GCCGCGCATTGCCAACCGGCTGCTGCGCCGGGCCAGGGACTATGCGGAGGTGAAGGCAGACGGTGAGATCAATCAGACAGTGGCAGACGCGGCCCTCAACATGCTGAAGGTCGACGGCCAGGGCTTCGACAGCATGGACCGGCGCCTGCTGCTGACCATTGTCGAGAAGTTCGATGGTGGCCCCGTGGGTATCGACTCCCTCGCTGCTGCTGTGAGCGAAGAGCGCGACACCATTGAAGACGTGCTCGAGCCTTATCTCATCCAGCAGGGTTTTCTCATGCGCACGCCGCGAGGTCGGGTAGCAACGGGCAAAGCCTATGCGCACTTCGGCCTACCGCAACCAAAAAGCACCAACGCACCGGAGGCCGGCGGTGAGCCCGCGGCGGGGGCGCATGAAGCTGAGCCGCGGACGCCCGCTGATCCCGGCGGCCAGCCACGGCTCGATCTGGAATAGGAGTTCCCTTGCCCGAGCAGCTTTCGATCTTTGAACTCATCGCCAATGCCAGCGCCCTCGTGCAGCTGGTTATGGCCTCGCTTGTGCTGGCGTCCCTGACCAGCTGGGTGATGATCTTTCAGCGTTGGCTTTACCTGCGCCGCATATCCGTTGAGCTGGAGGAGTTTGAAGACCACTTCTGGTCGGGTATCGACCTGCGCGAGCTCTATCGGGAGCTGGATAGCGAAGAGGACCTCACCGGAATCGAGACCATGTTTGTCTCTGGCTTCAAGGAGTACACGCGGCTGTCCGAGCAGTCCGGAGCCGATACGGATTCGATCATGCAGGGCGTTCAGCGGGCCATGCGGGTGTCGCTCAATCGGGAAGAGGAGAAGCTCGAAACCCACCTCGCCTTTCTCGCCACCGTAGGTTCCACAAGCCCCTATGTCGGCCTCTTCGGCACGGTCTGGGGCATCATGAATTCCTTCCGGAGCCTGGCGAACATGAGCCAGGCGACGCTCGCAACGGTTGCACCCGGCATCTCCGAGGCGCTGGTTGCTACGGCCATGGGGCTCTTTGCGGCTATCCCGGCGGTGATCGGCTACAACCGCTTTTCGGCGAAGGTGGAAGTGCTCATGAAGCGCTACGAAACCTTCAGCGAAGAGTTCGCCGCCATCCTCTATCGGGCCGCGCACGCCAAGCGCTGAGGGGAGGGAACGGATCATGGCCAGCCGTCGTAAGCCCATGTCTGAGATCAACGTCGTACCCTATATCGACGTGATGCTTGTGCTGCTGGTGATCTTCATGGCAACGGCGCCGCTCCTGACGCAAGGCGTGCAGGTGGATCTACCGCAGGCGCCCTCGGAGCCCATCGACGAAGCGCAGAACGACCCGCTGGTCATTTCCATGCGCGCCGATGGCGCCATCTTCCTGAACCTCGGCATGACAGAAAACGAGGACGACGGCACCCGCGTTACCGTGTATTCCCTGGAGGATCAGGCTGGAAAGGTGCTGCGCGCCCGGCCGGACGTCCCTGTCTATGTGAAGGCCGACCACACCCTCGACTACGGGCAGGTGGTTACGGTCATGACCGTCCTGCAGAAAGCGGGTGCCGAGAGCGTTGGTCTGATTACCGATCCGCCGGATCTCTCCGGAGCACCCTGACATGTTCTGGACACTGCGCCAGTATTCGCTGCCGCTGCTGTTGGCTGTGGGTCTGCATGCGGCGCTCGGCTACTGGCTTTTGAGTGCCTGGAATCCCGATGAAACCCGTCTGTCCGATGTCATCAAACCGCAGATGGTGAACTCCACGCTGCTGGTGCTGGAACCCAAAGCCAAACCCAAACCGCCCCCGAAAGCGCAACCTAAGCCGGCACCGGCACCGGCACCTGCCCCCGCGCCGCAGCAGAGTCAGCCGAAACCGGAGCCGAAAGTGGTTGAGCCGCAGCCGGATCCCGCGGAGGTGGCCCGGCAGCGCGAGCGCGAGGCCGCTGAACGCGCTGCGGAAGCCGCCCGGCAGCAGCGCCTGCAGGCGCTGGCCGAGACCTCGTTCCTATATTCGTTGGAAAACGAAAGCGAGGATCTGGCCCAGAATGCGAGCGCTGAGGCGGAAGCCGTCGCTCAATCCTACCGCTACGGGATTTATCAGAAGGTGGTCGCGAACTGGTCGCGGCCGCCGAGTGCCCGAAACGGCATGGAAGCGCTGCTGCAGGTTGATCTTGTGCCAACCGGTGAGGTTGTTGCTGTAAACATCATCGAGCGGAGCGGCAGCGCCGCCTTCGATCAGTCTGCGGAGGCCGCGGTACGAAAGGCCCGGCGCTTCGAGGTGCCAAAAGAAAGCGCCATCTTCGAGCAGCATTTCCGCCGCTTTACCCTGTTGTTCAGACCAGAGGATCTGTTGCGTTGAGTCGAACCGCATTCCCCCCAGTTATTCCAAAACACAGTCTCTATCGCGCGCTCCCTGAGCCAGTGCGTGCGGGGCTCAGCCTGGCTCGGAGGCTTATCGGCTTCCCGTCGCGCCTCCTTCTTATGGTGCTGCTGTTCGTTGCTGCGCCTGGCTTTGCTGCCGACAGCCTCGACACGATCATCATCGATGCGGGTTACGACAAGCAGACGACCATAGCCGTAGTGCCCTTCAGCCAGGGGCCCGAGTTCGACGGCCAGGAGCCCCTGGCTGAAATCATTCAGTTTGATCTGGCGCGAAGCGGTCAGTTTGCGCCCACGGCTCGAGACAACATGCTGTCTTTCCCGAGTCGGCGCGACGACGTTTTTTTTCGGGATTGGCGAGTCCTCGGCGTGGAGTACCTTGTGATCGGCAGGGCGAGTATCGATGCCGCCGGCAAACTTAAGGTCGACTACCACCTTTTTGATGTGTTCAACGAACGGGAGATGATTGTCGATGCGGTCACCACCTCCCGGGGGAAGTGGCGCGACGCCGCGCACAAGGTGGCGGACGAGGTCTTCGAGGCGATCACCGGCATACCCGGCGCGTTTTCCACGCGCATTCTTTACGTTCTGGCGCAGAATGTGAGTACGGAAAACGCCCGCTTCAGCCTGCAGCTTGCTGATGCGGACGGGCAACGGGCAGAGACCCTGTTTTCTTCTCCGGAGCCGATCCTCTCTGCGAGCTGGGCGCCAGACGGGAAATCCGTGACCTACGTGTCTTTTGAAACGGGTAAACAGGCCATCGTGCTGCAGGATCTCGTGACCGGTGGCCGGGAGCTCATCACTAACTTCTCAGGCATCAACGGCTCACCAGTGCTTTCGCCGGACGGCCAGCGCCTGGCCATGGTGCTGTCGAAGGATGGAAATCCTGAGATCTATGTCATGAATCTCACCGATCGCTCACTCCGGCGCATTACCCGACACCATGCCATCGACACGGAGCCAAGCTGGACCGAGGATGGGCGACATCTGATTTTTACCTCGGACCGAGGCGGTCGTCCGCAGATCTACCGGGTGGAGCTGGCGAGCAACCTGGTGGATCGGTTGACTTTCGAAGGCCCCTATAACGCGAGCGCCAAACTCCTGCCGGACGGTGAGCATCTTGTCTTCGTGCACCGCCGCAACGGCATTGACCACATCGCCTGGCAGGATCTTGAGCGCGACGACCTCCGAGTGCTGACGCAAACGTCCCTCGACGAATCTCCCTCTGTGGCGCCGAACGGCACGATGCTCATCTATGCGACGCAGGTGGAGGGGCGCGGTATACTCGCGGTGGTTTCGATCGATGGCCGCGTGAAGTACCGGCTGCCGTCGTCCGCGGGAGACGTGCGTGAGCCGGCCTGGTCTCCGTTCCTCGAGACCCTCTAATTTGTCTGATGCCTTGTCAAAGTAGTCGCCCGGTCCGCACTTATTTCTCGGCTGGGCGGCGAAGCGGGGCAAACTCGGTCGAAAACCCATGCATCCGGCGGACAGAACGAAAAAAAACGTGTATTACGCCGCCTAGAGAGATCAAGGAGAACCCCCCCACGATGATCAGTCTTAAGAACGGCTTGCTCCTGGCGCTGGTGTTTTTCGTCGCCGGCTGTGCGAGCACGGCGACAGAAGAGCCCGTTGAGCAGGTGGATGCCCCCGATGAAGAGGTTGTAGTAGCGCCGGAGCCCGTGCAGCCGCCGGAGGAGTTCGCCGCCTTCGATCCGGATCTGAATCCCTATGTGCCTGGCACGAGTCGGCTCCTGCCACGCACCTTTTACTTCGAGTTCGACCGCGCCGTGATCGGCCCGGATGATCTGGCGTCGCTCGAGATGCACGCCACGGTGCTGCGCAACAACCGTGATCGATCCGTTGTGATCGAAGGTCACTGTGATGAGCGCGGCACCCGGGAATACAACCTCGCCCTCGGTGAGCGTCGCGCTGATGCGATCCGCAGCTATCTGACGTCTGCGGGTGTGTCACCGCGGCAGATTGAGACGGTGAGCTATGGAGAAGAACGGCCCGAGGATCCGGGTCACTCGGAAGCTGCCTGGGCGCGAAATCGCCGGGCCGTGATGATTTATCGCTAGGAAGCTATGACCATGTGGAGCAGACACTGGCCGGCCGCCCTCGTGCTGCTGGCTGCCCTGGGAGTCCAGAGCCAGACGGCCGCGCAGGAAAGCGCCGGGCCGGCAACTGCTGCGGCGCCTGCAACGGCGGCGCCAACCGCTGCGGCACCGACACAGGATCGACGTTTGTCGGAGCTCTTCTATCAGCTGCAGGTGCTGCAGCAGGAAGTGCAGGAGCTGCGTGGCCTTGTCGAAGAGCAGGCCTACCAACTGAACCGATTGGCCCGCGATCAGAAAGAGCAGTACATCGATCTTGATCGTCGCGTGGCCGGCCTCACAACCGGTGCTGTTGTCGCCGGTGGTGGTACCTCCGCAGCTGCAGGCAGCGCCGGCGCGGCGAGCGGCGGTCTCAGCGCCGGTGGCCAGGGTGCCACTGCTGGAAGCGCAGCAGCCCCGGTTGCTGCCCTGCCGAGTGCGTCCGGCGTATCCGAGCGGGAGGCTTATCAGGCTGCTTTTGATCTCATGAAAGCGCGGCAGTTTGATCAGTCCATCGCTGCCTTCAACGGTCTGATCGTCGACTATCCCAACGGGCAGTTCACACCAAACGCCTTTTACTGGCTTGGCGAGCTGCATCTGGCCCAGCAGAACACGGAACAGGCCCGGCAGTCGTTCATGCAGGTGATCAACCTCTATCCCGATCACCCGAAGATCCCGGATACGCTTTACAAGCTGGGGGTGGCTTACCACCGTCTCGGCGACACGAGCCGGGCCCTCGAGTATTTCGGGCAGGTGCAGAGCAACTATCCGCAGAGCTCCGCAGCGGGTCTTGCGGCCAGCTATCAGCAGGAGCTCCGGTAGGCAGCTATGGCCGCATCCCAGGAGGCAGCCGGCTCGCTCCTTGAGAGCAGGAGCGGGTCGACCCCGCGGGCCGCGGCCGATCGCGTCCGGCTCACGGAAATCTTTCTCTCTCTGCAGGGCGAATCCACCACTGTTGGACTGCCGACGGTCTTTGTCCGCCTCACGGGTTGTCCCCTGCGCTGCGGCTATTGCGACACGGCCTATGCCTTCCATGGTGGGGAAGTGCGTGCGCTGGACGACGTGCTGGCGGCTGTGGCCGCCTACGGCGTGCATCAGGTCACGGTTACCGGCGGCGAACCGCTGGCGCAGCCGGGTGTGCTGCCGCTCATGACGGCGCTCTGTGATGCCGGACATGCGGTCGCCATTGAAACGAGCGGGGCGCTGGATGTTTCGACCATCGATGCGCGGGTGCGCAAGGTGGTCGATCTGAAAACGCCGGGATCCGGCGAGATGCACCGGAATCTCTATGAGAACGTGGCCCACTGCGGCGCCGGCGATGAAATCAAGTTTGTGCTCTGCGATCGCCAGGACTACGACTGGGCCCGGATGAAGTGCGATGAGCTCGGCCTCTTCGAGCATCCAGCTGAGATCCTTTTCTCGCCGGTTGCCTCTTCCCCCGACGCTGCGGGCCTCGCGCCGCGGGAGCTCGCCGACTGGATTGTTGCCGATCGCCTGCCGGTGCGCATGCAGCTGCAACTGCACAAGATTCTCTGGGGCGATGAGCCCGGGCGCTGAGGCGGTTGTCTTGAATTCAACCCGGACCCAGCTGCGTGGCTGACACTGCCGTCGTCCTCGTCTCTGGAGGCCTCGATTCCGCGACCACCCTGGCCCTGGCAAAGGACGCCGGTTACCGCTGCCATGCCATTTCCTTTGACTACGGTCAGCGCCATCGCGCTGAGCTCGATGCCGCGGGCCGGATTGCGGCAGCGCTCGGCGCCGATGAGCATCGGACCGTACAGATCGATCTGTCAGCCTTCGGCGGCTCGGCGCTGACGGACCTGACGATCGACGTGCCCGAGGATGGGGTGGTCCCGGATGAGATTCCCGTAACCTACGTGCCTGCCCGGAACACCGTGTTTCTGTCTTTGGCCCTTGCCTGGGCGGAAGTGCTCCACGCGCACGATCTCTTCATTGGCGTGAATGCCGTCGACTATTCCGGCTATCCGGACTGCCGGCCGGAATTCATCGCCGCTTTTGAGACCCTTGCAAACCTTGCAACAAAAGCCGGCGTGGAGGGGCAGCGGCTGCGTGTGCACACGCCCCTCATCAACCTCTCCAAGGCGGAGATCATCCGCAAGGGGGTTGCTCTGGGCGTGGACTACGGACAGACCGTCTCCTGCTATCAGCCCGATGAGACCGGTGCTGCCTGCGGTGTCTGCGACAGCTGTCGGCTGCGCCGGGAGGGTTTTGCCGCAGCCGGGGTCGCCGATCCTACCCGCTATCGCTGATGCAGCCCCCTGTCGGCAGGCGAGCCGACGTTAAATAAAAACTATCGTTCAGATAAAAACAATCAATTTCATCTATTAATGGTGATTGCCTAAGCTGACTTCCGTACCTGAGAACAAAAGCCGAGGAAGTCATCATGGAAATCAACATTGGCATCAGCGACGAGCATCGAGCGGCAATCGCGGAAGGCTTGTCGCGCCTCCTTGCAGACAGCTACACGCTGTATCTGAAAACGCACAACTACCACTGGAACGTAACGGGTCCGCAGTTCACGACGCTGCATACGCTGTTTGAAACCCACTACTCGGAGCTGGCCCTTGCGGTTGATGAGATTGCTGAGCGCATTCGTGCCCTCGGGCATCGAGCGCCGGGATCCTATCGGGAGTTTTCCGAGCTCAGCGTGATCTCCGAGGAAATCGATGCGCCCACGGCGCGGCAGATGATCGAGCGTCTCGTCGAGGGGCAGGAGACCGTTGCCCGCACGGCGCGCGAAATCTTCAAGGTGGCCGACGCTGCGAGCGATGAACCGACTGCCGATCTGCTCACGCAGCGCCTCCAGGTCCACGAAAAGAACGCCTGGATGCTGAGAAGTCTCCTCGAAGAAGCGTCCTGAGCGAACGACCCCCCCAGTCACCAGGTAAAGGATAAGAAACATGTTTAAGAATCGAGAAGGGCAGCGGGTGCCGGCGGTGAATTTCCGGCTCCGCTACGACGATCAGTGGCGCGACCTCTCCAGTGCCGAACTCTTCAATGGCAAAACGGTGGTGGTGTTTTCCCTGCCGGGCGCCTTCACACCGACGTGCTCATCGGCCCATGTACCGCGCTACAACCAGCTGGCCGGCGAGTTCAAGCGGCACGGCGTCGACGAGATCGTCTGCCTGTCCGTCAATGACACCTTCGTCATGAACCAGTGGCAGGAAGACCAGCAGGCCTGGAACCTCCGTTTTCTGCCGGATGGAAACGGCGAGTTTTCCGAGGCCATGGGCATGCTTGTGCCGAAAGATGATCTCGGCTTCGGCCAGCGTGCCTGGCGCTATTCAATGCTCGTCCGCGACGGCGTGATTGAGAAGATGTTCATCGAGCCGGAAGTTGAAGGCGACCCCTATGAGGTATCCGATGCAGACACCATGCTCGCCTACCTCGCACCGGGAGCCGCGAAGGTGCTGGATGCGACCATCTTCACCCGCCGCGGCTGCGAGCACTGCACCCGGGCTAAGCAGGCCTTAAGCAACGCCGGTATCTCTTACGAGACCCTGGTGCTGGGCCGTGACTTCAGCGATCGGACCCTTCGCGCGGTCGCCGACCGCACCAGCTTCCCGCAGGTGTTCATCAACGGTGAGCACATCGGCGGTGCCGACGAGCTGGAAAACTGGCTCCGAGTCCGCACGGCGGCCTGAGTGCTCGCTTGCCTGGATGCAGGCTCGTCCTGTGCCTAAAGGGTGGGGAGGTAGTGCCTCCCCGCTCCGTTCTCTTCAATAGTGTTCCTCCCCCGATAAGCCGATAATATTCCTTGACAGATATATATTGATAACGGAATATATATCGCATGAATCAGCAAGCCGAAGCCTTCAACGCCGTTGCCGAACCCAGTCGCCGCGCGCTGCTTGAGCTGCTCCTCGAGGGTGAGGTGCCGGTGGGCGATCTGGCCTCAAAGAGTGGTATGAGCCAGCCCGTGGTTTCCAAACACCTCAGAACCCTGCGGGATGCCGGCCTCGTCAGCGTGCGTCCGGAGGGCCAGCGGCGGCTCTATCGGCTCGAGGCACAACCGCTAAAGGCGCTTGATGACTGGCTGCTACCTTACCGGCGCTTCTGGTCCGAGCGGCTCGATGCCCTGGAAGCACAGCTCGAGCGGCGCTATGGCGAGAAAACGGCTGACCGGGAGCCGCCAGCCTAGGCAGGCGCGCGATGTGGTCAGTTGGGGCATGATCGAGGGGAGGATCATCATGAAAGATCGCGCTGCCGAGGCACCCTTCGGCACCTTGGGAAAGCTGGCCGATGGCCGCAGCTACGTACACTTCGAACGCCTCCTGCCTTACAGCGTGGACCAGGTCTGGGCCACCCTGACGGAGCAGGAGCAGCTTGATGCCTGGATGCCGGGAGTGCGCTTCGAGCGGCGGCTGGGTGGACGCTACGAGATCTGGTTCGGCGGAGACTGCGATGGCCCGGCGCACGTCAGCGGCGAAGTGGTGGCCTATGAGCCGCCCCACGTGCTGCAGCTGGGTACGATCCGGTGGGAGCTCGCGGCGACGGATAGAGGATGTCGGCTGATTTTTACCGACGTGCTCGTCGTGCCGGAGGACCGAACCGTGCGGGAGATTGCCAATCTTGTGCTCGCCGGCTGGCATCACTACCTGGACCGGCTCGATGAGGCCTTAGCGGGGGATCCGATCCGCACTGATGCGCCGGAGCCCGACTACCGCAAGCGGGACCTTGGGCTCGGGATAGCTTGATCCCACCTGCACACGGGCCAGGCCACCGCGGGCACGGCTCAACCGCCTACCGGGACGATGAGCACCTCCGTATCGATCTCGTCGACCACGTAGCGGGCGGTGCCGCCGAGATCCTTCGGTGAATCGGGGTTTGCGACCCGGGCAATGATCAGCAGATCTGCCTCCTGTCGCTCGGCGGTTTCGGCGATGACCTTTTCCGGACTGCCGATGGCGGCGCTGACCTGAGATCGCTCGAGGCCGCAGCGGTCGGCAAAACGCTGTCGATCGGGCTGGCCGCCCGTATCCGCATAGGCTGCAACAACGTGCATCTCGGCCCCGAGGTTGGCCGTAAGCTGGCGCGCCGTGGCGAGAATGTCGTCGTTGGCCTGCTCGTAAACGTCTCCTTCCGGGTTGTGCTTGATCGCCACAAGCACCTTCTTGATGCCGTAGGGTCGGCCCGTTTTCACCAACAGCACCGGAGAGGCGCTCTCCCGGATCAGGGTCCAGTCGGAGGTCTCCCGGACCATGCGGATGAAACGCGTGTGCTGGGTCATGTTCTTCACAACCAGGGCGCTCTTACAGCGCTCGGCAGCGACGACGATGGCTTTGCGCCAGTCGTCGTGCCACTCCACTTCCGTTTCCACCTCGAGGCCATCGGCTCGGGGGCTCGCAACCAGGCGGTCGAGCCAGCCGCGAACACGATCTTCCGTTGCCACCTGCGAATGGGCGCTGTCTTCATCCAGCGCCATGGCAACAGTGTCGCCGTTGATACAGCAGTAGACGTGCAACACAACCTCAGCACCGCCTCCGGTGCCGAATTCACGGGCAATCTGCTCGCCCCATTCGAGAGCGGCCTGCTCCATACAGGTCGGGTCGAGAACGACGAAAACACGAGTTTTATCGGTCATGACGGGTGCCAGATTCTTTGCATAGGTGCTTTAGCTTAGCCTCCCGGGAGCCGAACGCCATGGATACTTTCCCTGATATGACTGCGGATTCTCCGCTTGCGCGGAGGCCTCTCAGGCGTGTTGCGAATCACTCTGCACGCACGAGCTTCGTAGCCTCCTCAACCGCCCGGTCGAGCTGCGGATCGGACCCGGCGGCATAGCGCGGATCAAAGGGCACCTCGATGTCCGGAGGGACACCCACACCTTCCAGGCGCTCGCCGTTGACGCGGACGTCGGTTACCGCGAGGTACAACACGCTGCCGTCCGAGAGCGCGTTGATCTGCCCGGCCAGCACCGCGCCGGCGGTCCGTTCACCGACGATGGGCCCCTTGCTTAAAGCGCGGAAGCCAAAGGCGAGGAGCTCCTTGCCGGAGCGCGAACCTTCATCCGCGAGGAGCACAACGGGACGGGACCAGCCCGTGGCGAAGCGCGTTTCCTCCCCGTCCCGGTTGATGCTGGAGGCGACAATGGAACTGTCTGAGAAGAGATTGAGATAACTCGGATCGGCGCCGCCCCAGCCGCCGCGAATGTCGAGGATGAAAGCGTCCGCGTCCTTCAGGGTGCCATTCACCAGCTCTCGCGAGACGATGTCCTGGTAGCGCCGCCCCGCGTAGGACCAGGCGCGCAGATAGCCGATGGCCAGACCATCGGTTTCTATGATCCGTACGCTTTTCCGCAGGGCGTCCTCAAACATCTGCCTGCCATCCATGAGTTCCGGGACGACGTTCAGCTCGAGGCGATCACCGGGCGCGCGCTCCAGGGTCACAGCAACCGTGCGTCCGTCCTTGCCGGCGAAAGACCGGATCGGATGGAAGGGTGAACCATCAGCCGCCACCATCCTGTCGCCAACGAGAATTCCGGCCGCCTGCGCAGGCGAACCATCGAGGACGCCGACAACAAAGTGTCCTGTCTCGTAATGCTCGAGCATCAGGCCGACCCCTGAGAAGACCGGGGCGCCATTGGAGAGATAGGGGTCAAGGGCTTCCTGAAGGGGCTGGTAGCCGTCGATGAATACGCCGACGAGCTGGTACCAGCGCGGATCGTCGCGGGTCAGGAACTGAGTATGGGACGCGCCAAGTTGATCGAGCAGCCCGTTCAACTCTGCGGCGAGGGCCTCGCGGTCTGTATCGGGCCCAAGGCGAGACCGGCTGAGGCGGACGGCCCTGTCCCAGTTGATGCCGTTCAGGGTCGGATCGTAAAAACGTTCCTCGACGAGCGCCACGGCCTCATCGAATACGACCAGGGCGTTCTGCTCTTGAGCCTGTGATGATGCGCTGAAGCACAGGGTGAGCAGGAGTCCCGGCAGGATGATCCTGGAAGTCAGAGGGCGCATAGTG
>JBCDDI010000063.1:0-11485 GCA_039180365.1 Pseudomonadota bacterium | reverse complement strand
GCGCCCCGCTGATCTCCAGTGTCACGACGGCTTCGCCGTATTCGAGGTCAACGTCAATGGCGGCCACGCGACCCACGGTAACGCCGGCCATGCTGACCTTCGCCCGGGGACGCAGGCCGGCAACGTCGTCAAAACGCGCCGTGACAAGATAGCTGTCACTGCTCTGAGCGAGGTTCACGCCGCTCACTTTCACAGCAAGAAAGATGAGAGCCAGGGCACCGGCGAGCACAAAGGCGCCGACGCTGATCTCAACGGTTCGCATGCGCATTATTTGAATTCTCCGTACATGCTCAGGGTGAGAATGAAGTCGAGGGCCAGAATCATCACAGACGACATAACCACCGTGCGGGTGGTGGCGAGGCCAATGCCCTCCGGCGTCGGTTCTGTGTCGTAGCCCTGAAAGACCGCAATCCAGGTCACCACAATGGCAAAAATCACACTTTTGACCATGCCTTTGCCAACATCGTTCCAGAGCTCAACGCTGTCCTGCATACCGGACCAGAAGCTGCCCAGATCGGATCCCAGCCACTCTACGGCGACCACCATGCCACCGTAGATGGCCACCACATTAAACATTGCCGTCAACAGCGGCATGCTGATGATGCCGGCCCAGAGCCGGGGGGCGACGATACGACGGAGCGGATCGACACCCATCATCTCCATGCTCGAGAGCTGCTCGGTGGTTTTCATGAGGCCAATTTCTGCGGTCACCGCCGAGCCCGCGCGGCCGGCAAAGAGGAGCCCCGTGACCACCGGGCCAAGCTCCCGAAGCAGTACGAGCGCAAGACCGAGACCAACAGCGTCCTCAGCCCCGAAGCGCGACAGCTGCGTGTAGAACTGCAGCGCAATCACCGCGCCGATGGAAAACGCCGACAGAATGATGATGACCAGCGACAACACCCCGACGTTGTAGATCTGGCGCACAAGCAGCGGCAACTCGGACAGCTTCGGCAGGCCCCAGAGGGCCGTTGCCCACATGATCGTTGCGCGGCCGAGACTGGCCATGCGATCGAGGCTGCGGTCGCCGAGGCTGCGAACGAAGTCAATCATCGCGGGGCGTCCCCGAGCAGATCGTAGGCGAGCTGGTCTGCCGGATAGTGGAAGGGCACCGGCCCATCAGGCGTGCCAGTAACAAACTGTCGGACGCGGGAAGACGGATGCTCAGGCAGCTCCGCAGGCTGCCCGCCCGCGACCACCTTGCCGCCGTCGAGAATATAAATCTTATCCGAGATACCGGCCGTTTCATGAATGTCGTGGGAGACGAGCAGGCTTGTGGCGCCAAGGGCGGCATTGAGCCGGCGAATGAGCGAGACAACCACGCCCATGGAGATCGGATCCTGACCCGTAAACGGTTCGTCGTACATGAGCAGGCAGGGATCGAGGGCAATGGCCCGCGCGAGCGCCACCCGCCGCGCCATACCGCCGGAAAGCTGACTGGGCATGAGATCGCGTGCACCGCGCAGGCCAACGGCGTTCAGTTTCATCAGCACGAGATCGCGGATCGCCTCTTCTGGCAGGTCCGTATGTTCCCGGAGCGGGAAAGCGACGTTTTCATAGACGCTCATATCCGTGAACAGCGCCGACGATTGGAACAACATGCCGATGTCTTTGCGCAGCTCCAGCAGTTCGCCGCGGCTGGCACGGGTGACGTCCTCGCCGCGCAGCAGCACCTGGCCCGCTTCCGGCTTCAGCTGCCCACCGATGATGCGCAGCAGCGTCGTCTTCCCGCAGCCGCTCGGGCCCATGAGCGCCGTAATCTGTCCTCGGGGTACCGTCATGGATAGCCCGTCAAATATCAGGCGCTCGCCACGTCGGAATACGAGGTCCCGGATCTCGATCAGGTTGTCCTCTGCCGCGGATGCAGCGACTGCCTCGGCCATTTACCGGTTGCCTCGTGAACGACCCGCAACTATAACACCCCGCTGAAAACGAAAACGCGCACTGGTCGGTCCCCGAAGGGAGTGCCACCAGACCGCCGGACCGCAGTTGGCGGTCTCTGGCGATAGGACTAAAGTGCGGACTTGATCTACCAAACTGACAATTCGACCGCGGCGCCGCTATGTGGTTCTTAGTTCTGGCGCTGATCCTAGGCTTCATCACGCTCGTATGGAGCGCCGACAAATTCCTTTCGGGAGCCGCGAGCACGGCCAATTACATGGGCGTGTCGAAAATGCTCATTGGTCTCACCGTCGTCTCCGTCGGCACCTCGGCGCCGGAAATACTTGTTGCCGTGGCCGCCTCCCTTGAGGGCACGGGCATCCTCGCGGTCGGCAATGCCATCGGCTCGAACATTGCCAACATCGGCCTGGTACTCGGCGTCACCGCAATCCTCGCTCCGCTGCCTTTCTCGCAGACCGTGCTTAAGGCCGAGCTCCCCTGGCTCCTTGGCGCCACGCTGCTGGCCCTGATTCTGATGTTCGATCTGCATCTGTCACCGCTGGACGGCGTGCTGCTGCTCGGCGGTCTGGGCCTGATCCTCTGGCGACTGGTGAAGAATCAGCAGACCGCCGGAGAAGAGGTCTCCGAGAGCATTCAGGAAGAACTGGATGAACTTCAGGGTATGCCGAAAGGCCAGGCGATCTTCTGGCTGATCACCGGCCTGCTTGTGTTGCTGGTGAGTGCCGAAGTGCTGGTCTGGTCCGCCACGCAGATCGCGGCGGCCCTTGGCGTCAGCGAACTCATTATCGGCCTGACGATTGTTGCCATCGGTACGAGCCTGCCGGAACTTGCGGCTACGGTGGGCTCGGCCGTTAAAGGCCACTCGGACATCGCCATCGGCAACATCGTCGGCTCCAACATTCTCAACATCCTTGCCGTGCTGGCGATCCCGGGGCTCATCGGCGGCACGGACATTCAGATCGTCGCGCTCTGGCGCGACTGCGGCATGATGCTCGCACTCACCCTGCTCCTTGCACTCTTTGCCTATGCCATCGGCTCGCGGCCAGTCATCACCCGCTTTGAAGGCGCCGTCATGCTCGCTGCCTGGTGCGGCTATAACCTGCTGCTCATCAATCAGTCGCAGGCCTGGACACCCGCAACTTGAGCGACTCAGACGCCCTTGCCGCTGCGGCACCCACCCTGAAGCTGGTGAGTTTCGACGTGGATGGCGTCCTCACCGACGGCCGAATTACCTACAGTGACGACGGCCGCGAACTGAAATCCTTCCACGTCCAGGACGGTGCGGCCCTGAAGCTGCTGCGATCCTCCGGTATCGAGGTCGCTATTCTCACAGGCCGCCATTCACCCATGGTCAGCCGGCGGGCGGCGGAACTCGGCATCGAGCACCTTTTCCAGGGGCTCGACGACAAGGCACCCGCGCTGCGTGCGCTCTGTGAACGCCTCGGGCTATCCCTCAAGGAGACGGCGCATGTCGGCGACGATCTTGCCGACCTGCCGCTCTTCGAGCTCTGCGGTCTCAGCATCAGTGTGCCAAACGGACACCCCACGGTGATCGCCCGGGCCGATCACGTCACCCACGCTGCCGGTGGTACCGGGGTTGCGCGAGAACTCGTCGAGGCCCTCCTCAAGGCGCGAGGCACGTGGCCCTACTGAGCGGCTGCGCGGGCTCGTGAACCCCCGGCCTCTCTCCGACTTCCGGCTCATCGGCATCGCGCTTCTGGCAAGCATGATTGTTGCCGCGGTGCTGTTCTTTGACCCCTTCAGCGCAGCTCCCGAAGCACCGGAACCGGTCAGCAAGGGCGGCGGGCCCGATCTCGAACTGATCGACGCAACGATCAGCCGCTTCCAGGAAGACGGGGCGATTAAATACAAACTTAGGGCCCCGCTCATCGAGCACTTCGAAGGGATCACCGAAACCGCGCTCACGGAGCCTGACCTGACGCTCTACAGTGCCCCGGAACCACCCTGGCACATGACGGCAGAACGGGGCACCATTTTTAACGCGTCCACCTCCGGCAGCAGTGGTTCAGAGCAGGTGGTTCTCGAAGAAGACGTCCGTATGCGGCAGCTCTACCCGGACGGAAGGTCCTTTGAGCTGCGCACCCCAACAATCACCGTCTATCCGGACCGCGAATACGCCGAAACCACGCGGGATGTTATGATCACCACGCACGCAGGGCGCACCCAGGCCGTCGGTCTCGAGGGCAATCTGCGAGAGGGTAAGTTGCAGCTGTTTTCCACCGATGAGCAACGTGTACACACCGTCATACTCCCGGATCAGTTCAAGTAGCGCCGCGGCCTGTCAAGGCTGCAGCACCGTCGCGCTTGTCATGGCACTGCTTCTTTTCCCGGCGTCGCTGTCTGCGCTGCCGGAAGATGCCGACCAGCCGATCCACATCCGCGCCGACACCGTCGAATACGATCAGAACGGCAACCGCGTGATCTATCGCGGCTCGGTGCAGGTGGATCAGGGCACCATGCGCGTCAACGCCGAGACCATGACCATCGACCTTGAAGACGGGAACAAGGTCATACGCATTACCGCCGTCGATACGCCCGCACGCTACCAGCAGCAGATCGAAGTTGACGAACAACCGGTGAAAGCCAGAGCTTTAACCATCGTTTATCACACCCAGGATGAGCGCGTGGATCTGAAGGGTCAGGCCAACCTCGAGCAGGAAGGCAGCACGCTCACCGGCGATCTCATCGTCTACGACATCGTCGCCGGTCGCGTCGACGCCACAGCCGAACAGGAAAGCGGCCCGGTGACCATGGTGCTGCAGCCCGACGCCACGAAGCCGAAGGACCCGGAAGACGAAGCCGCGGACGACGGCGAGCAGTAACCGATGGCGACCCTCGAAGCACGCGAGCTGCGCAAGCAGTATCGGAACAAAGTGGCCGTGGAGAGCGTCAGCCTGTCCGTCTCATCCGGTGAAATCGTCGGGCTCCTCGGACCCAACGGTGCCGGCAAGACGACCACCTTTTACATGATTGTCGGCCTGCTCCGCGCCGATGCCGGCGCCATCACCCTCGATGAAGAACCGCTCACAGAAGCACCCATGCACATCCGCGCCCGGGCGGGTATCGGCTATCTGCCGCAGGAAGCCAGCGTGTTCCGCAAGCTCTCTACGGAAGACAACATCATGGCGATCCTGGAGCTGCGCCGGGAGTTGAACGGCGCCCAGCGTCGGGAGCAACTCGAAGGCCTGTTAAACGAGTTCCATCTCCAGGGTGTGCGGAAATCCATGGGTGAGCGTCTCTCCGGCGGCGAGCGGCGCCGACTCGAAATCGCCCGGGCACTGGCAACGGAGCCGGGATTCATGCTCCTCGACGAACCCTTCGCCGGCGTCGACCCGATTTCCGTCTCCGATATTAAGAGCGAAATCCGCGACCTGGCGAACCGGGAGATTGGCGTGCTGATCACGGATCACAACGTCCGCGATACCCTCGACATCTGCGACCGAGCCTACATCGTCAGCGCCGGTCAGATCATCGCGGCGGGAGATCCGAAGGCAATCCTCGACAACGAGCAGGTGCGCAGCGTCTACCTCGGCGAGTCCTTCAGCCTGTGATGCGAACGCTTACTCGAGCAGGCGGCCCATGAAGCAGACGCTGTCGCTGAAACTTGGTCAGCAGCTGACGATGACGCCGCAGCTGCAGCAGGCGATTCGACTCCTGCAGCTTTCCACCCTGGACCTGCAGCAGGAGATCCAGCAGACCCTCGAGTCGAATCCAATGCTCGAGCTCGATGAGGACGAGCCTACCCCCGATGGCAACGAGCTGCCCGAACCGGAGGCCTCCGAGGACTACGCTGAGGCCGGCGGCGATGACTTTGACGGCGCTCAAGGCGACGGCGACGATTTTGACAGCGGTGGCGACGATAGCGTCGATATTGAACCCCTGAACGAGGGAACGCCGGACGCGCCGGAAGATGCACCGCTGAGCGCAGCCGCAGACGCCGAAGAGGCGCCGATTCCCGACGACCTGCCTGTGGACACAAGCTGGGAAGACATCTACGAACCCACCGGGACCAGCTCCAGCAGTGCTCCGGCCGACGACGACTGGAGTCTCGAAGAGCGTAATGCGGCCGGTGAGACCCTGAAAGAACATCTGCTCTGGCAGCTGAATCTCACACCCATGTCCGATACGGACCGGCTCATCGCCACGACCATCATTGATGCGGTGGACCCGGACGGGATGCTGACCCTGGACTTCGAAGAGCTGGTCGCGAGCCTGAATCCTGAGAGCGCGGCAACCGCTGACGAGACGGATGAAGACATTGACGAGGAAGCTGCGGAGGCGCGGGAGCCGGGCGAGGAAGCAGCAGTCGCTGTCGCCGATCCCGATTCTGCTAATGACGAGCGCATCGAACTTGATGAGTGCCTCGCCGTCCTCAAGCGGATCCAGCAGTTCGACCCGATCGGCGTTTGCGCACGCAACCTCGCGGAGTGTCTGCATCTGCAGCTCACCGCTCTGGATGAGGTAACACCCTGGCGCGCTGAGGCCATGAGCCTGGTCAGCGAACATCTCGACGTACTGGCGGCCCGGGACTTCAATACCCTGAAGCGGCGTACGCGTCTCGACGAGACGGATCTCGCCAGCGTCGTCGCACTCATCCAGTCGCTGAATCCGCGACCCGGCTCAAGCATCGGCGGCGAGGCAGCGGAATACATCGTGCCGGACGTCATGGTTTATAAGGACCGCGGTCGCTGGCAGGTTGAGCTCAACGGCGATGCGACGCCGAAACTGAAGATCAATGAGCTCTACGCAAGCATGGTCAAGCGCGCCGACACGAGCGCCGATAACGTCTACCTGAAAGACAACCTGCAGGAAGCCCGGTGGTTTCTGAAGAGCCTGCAGAGCCGGCACGAAACGCTCTTGAAGGTCGCGACGAAAATCGTCGAGCACCAGCGCGGCTTTCTCGAGTACGGCGAAGAGGCCATGAAGCCCCTCGTGCTGGCGGACATCGCCGAGGCCGTAGACATGCACGAATCAACGATTTCCCGGGTCACCAGCCGCAAATACATGCACACTCCACGGGGCATTTTCGAGCTCAAATACTTCTTCTCGAGCCATGTTTCCACGGCCAGCGGCGGCGAAGTTTCGAGCACGGCCATCAGGGCTTTAATCCGCAAGCTTACTGCCGATGAGAACCCCAGAAAACCGTTGAGCGACAACAAGATCGCAGCAATACTGGCTGAGCAGAACATCAAAGTGGCCCGAAGAACGGTCGCGAAGTACCGGGAATCGATGGCGATCCCCCCTTCCAACGAGAGGAAGCGCCTGGTTTGAACGTCTCTCGGTTGAACCTCTAAGGAACGCGGAGGACATCTATGCAATTGAGCATCTCAGGACACCACGTCGACGTAACCGACGCCTTGAAGAGCTACGTCGAAGAGAAATTGCAGAAGCTCGAACGCCACTACGACCACATCACCAACGCCCACGTCATCCTCACGGTAGAGAAACTTCAGCAGCGCGCTGAAGCGACAATCCACGTGAGCGGTGCCGACGTTTTCGCCGACGCAGACTGCGACGACATGTACGCGGCCATTGACAAGCTCACCGACAAGCTCGACCGGCAGATTCTGAAGCACAAAGAAAAAACCCAGGACCGCTATCACGGCCGCTGAGGCTCCCAACAAGACAACACATTGGGATCACACCCGGCAGGTCAACGCTGCATCATGACCGACATCCTCAAGATCTTAGAGCCAACCTGCACCCGGGCCAGTGTGTCCGTCAGTTCCCGCAAGGGCCTGCTCGAATACGCGAGTGACCTCCTCGCCGAACGCTACGAACTCCCCGCCCGGGAGCTCTTCGATGAGCTCATGGGCCGGGAAAAGCTCGGCAGCACGGGCCTTGGAGAAGGCGTTGCGATTCCCCACTGCCGCATTCCCTGCGCGACCATTCATGGCGTCTGCCTGACGCTGGCACAGCCCGTGGACTATGACGCCATGGACGGTGCGCCCGTAGACCTGGTTTTTATCCTCGTCGTACCACCGGAAGAGTCTTCCGCCCATCTTGAGGTGCTCGCCGAGCTGGCCCGCCTGTACGGCAACGCCGAGAACAGGACGCTGCTCCGGGAAGCAGGGAACAACGAGGAGCTCTACGAGCGCTTTCTGGGCCTCGCCAACAGCCAGGCCGCATGAAGCTCATCATCATCAGCGGCCGTTCGGGCTCGGGTAAATCGACGGCCCTACGGGCTTTAGAAGATGCCGGCTTCAACTGCATTGACAACTTTCCCGTGGAGCTGCTGCCTTCTCTCGTGGCCAACGCGCTGGCCGAACAGGGACCCTATCAGGAGAACCAAGCGGTCTGCATCGACGCCCGGAGCCACGGCCTCGATACCTTCCCGGACTTCTACCGCTCGATCGACAGCGAACGCGTGAACTGTGAGGTGATCTACCTGGACGCCCTGTCGGGCACGCTGGTGAAACGCTTCAGCGAAACCCGCCGACGCCATCCGCTCACCAATGACGATACCGACCTGCTGCAGGCCATTGAGTCGGAGAAAGCCATGCTGGCGGATATCTCCAACCTGGCGGACCTGACCCTCGATACAACCCTCATGCGCGGCAGCGAGCTTGTGGAGCTCATTCGCGGCCAGGTGGCGAGTGAACGGGCACCGGGCATTGCGGTGCTGTTCCGCTCCTTCGGCTATAAGTTCGGCGTGCCCGTGGATGCCGATCTTGTCTTCGACATTCGCTGCCTGCCGAATCCTTACTGGGACGAGCCTCTGCGCCCGCTCACGGGCGCCGATCAGCCGGTCATCGACTATCTCGCCGCGCAGCAGGACGTGAATGAGATGTTCGAAGACATCCGGAGCTTTCTGGAACGCTGGATACCCCGCTTCGAAGCCGATAACCGGGCCTACATGAATATCGCCATCGGCTGCACCGGCGGCCGGCATCGCAGCGTCTATATGGCCGAGCGCCTGCGCGCCTACTTTGACGGCCGCTTCGGCCGGGTTCTCGTCCGCCATCGGGAGACGGTGCTCTGATGCGCTCGGCAACGGTCACGATCGTTAATCGGCTCGGCCTCCATGCCCGGGCGGCCAGCAAGCTCGTGCACCTCACCAAAACCTTTTCGAGCGAAATCACCCTGGCCCGGGATGAGGAAGCCGTGGACGGTAAAAGCATCATGTCCGTGATGCTGCTCGCCGCCCCTATCGGCACGGAGCTCACGCTGTCCGTTTCCGGCGACGACGAGGATGCGGCGATGGCCGCCATCAGCGAGCTCATCGCCGACCGCTTCGGCGAGGAAGACTGACCGGCGCAGAAAGGCGATACGGGCGGCATCGCGGCGCCCGCGGCATCGCGCCGCCAGTACTTCTGGTACCCTTCGGCCCGCCCCGCCGGGGCCTGGCTTGCAGCTAATCTCCAAGCAGAGGCAAAGGGTGCGCTAAGGCATGCAGCTTCAACAACAGATCAGCGACGCGATACGGCTGCACGACAGCGGTTCGGTCGCAGAAACCCGCTTCCTGCTCGCCTCCCTGCGTCCGCCAGAGTTGGCCGTGCTGCTGGAATCGACGCCGCCCAAGGTCCGCCAGGTGCTCTGGGAGCTCATGGATGAAGAGGAGAATCACCAGGTTCTCCAGCATCTTCACGACGACGTGCTCGGCGAGTTCCTCGAGGCCATGGATCCAGAGGAGCTGGTTGCTGCCGCCGACGAGCTCGACACCGACGATTTCGCCGACATCCTTCAGCAGCTGCCGAAAACCATCTCCGATCAGGTGCTCGCGTCCCTGGACGCCAGCGACCGATCGCGCGTCGAAGCCGTGCTCTCCTACCCCGAAGATACGGCCGGCGGTCTCATGAACACGGACACCATCACCGTGCGCCCGCGTCACTCCGTGGAGATTGTGCTGCGCTATCTGCGCCTGAAGAAGGAGCTGCCGGAGACGACCGACGCGCTCATCGTCACTAACAGCCGCGACGAAGTCGTTGGTGTGCTGTCGCTGACGACACTGCTCACCTCTGACCCCTCGGTAACGGTGCGTGAAGTCATGGACTCAGAAGCAGAACCGATTTACTGCAACACCTCGGATACAGAGGTGGCGGCCATGTTCTCGGAGCTCGACCTGGTATCCGCCCCCGTTGTCGACGCTGAGGGCCGGCTCCTCGGTCGAATCACCATCGACGACGTGGTCGACGTCATCATCGAAGACGCCGAGGAAGCCGTGCTTGCACCGGCCGGTCTCGACACGGAAGACGATACCTTTGCGCCGATTATGAAATCCGCACGCCGGCGCGTGATCTGGCTGACCATCAATCTGTTTACGGCCTTTCTTGCCGCCGCCGTCATCTCGATCTTCGAAGAGACCATAGCCAAGGTGGTGGCCCTGGCGGTGCTCATGCCGATTGTCGCCAGCATGGGCGGTATCGCCGGGACTCAGACCCTGACGCTGGTCATTCGAGGGATAGCCGTGGGCCAGGTGGGCCGCGCGAACCTGCTGTTGCTGCTGAACCGGGAATTTCTGCTCGCCGCATTAATCGGGGTGCTGCTCGCCGACGTTGTCGCTACAGTCGCGGACCTGGCCTTCCAGGACATGACCCTTGGCATCGTCATCGCCCTGGCCATGGTTATCAATCTTGTGGTCGCGGCGATTTCCGGGAGCCTGCTGCCGAGCATCCTCCTGGCCCTGAAGATCGATCCGGCCATAGCCGGTGGTGTGGTGCTGACCACCATCACCGACGTTGCCGGTTTCTTCGTGTTTCTCGGCCTTGCGACCTGGGCTTATGCCTGAGCCAGGCCTGAGCTGAAGCGGAGGGCTCCCGCTGGCGGAGCGCCGGATCCGGGCAGCGCTTTATTCGCCGGCGAGCGTCATCTCACCGATGAGCACCGACGGGGAGCGCACGTTGCCACGGAGATCGAGGTCATCGCCGAGGGCGACGATCCCCTGGAACATGTCCTTCAGATTCGAGGCGATGGTGATTTCATCCACCGGGAACGCCAGCTCACCGTCTTCTACCCAGAAGCCGGCGGCACCCCGGGAATAGTCTCCGGTGACCGCATTAACGCCCTGGCCCATGAGATCGGTCACCAGCAGGCCGGTGCCGAGTTCCTTGAGCAGCTCGGCCTCAGGCAGCGTCCGTCCGGAAACGGTGAGGTTGAACACGCCGCCAGCGTTGCCTGTGGTCGTCATGCCGAGCTTACGACCGGAGTAACTCGAAAGCACGTAGCTCTTCACCACACCGCCGTCCACAAAGGCCTTTGCCGCAGTTGCCACCCCTTCCCCGTCGAAGGTTGTACTGCCGAGGCCGCCCACGAGCCACGGGTCTTCGGCCAGCTTCAGATGCGGTGCGGCCACCTGCTCACCAAGGGAATCAAGCAGGAAGGAGGCACGGCGATAGAGTGCCCCACCGCTGATGGCGCCAAGCAGGTGGCCGGCAAGGCCTGCCGCGGGCTGCGGTGTAAAGAGCACGGGAAAAGTGCCGGTACGCACGCGCCGCGGAGACAGGCGAGCGACCGTCCGCCGGGCCGCCTCGGCACCAACAGCAGCAGCCTCTTCGAGGGCGTTGGCATCCCGACCTGTTGTGTACCAGTAGTCACGCTGCATGCCGGCGTCGTCGGCGGCGATGAG
>JBCDDI010000062.1:0-11486 GCA_039180365.1 Pseudomonadota bacterium | reverse complement strand
TGCGACCGGAGAGTGGGGCTTCGTGCACTACCCGCTGGAGCCGGAGATGAACGGCGATTGGATCGGCCTGTCAGAACTGACGCTGCTGCCCGATGGCACTTTTGCCGTCGTCGAGCGCGACAAAGGCTGGGGTCCGACGACACCGCCAAACGCAGAGCTGAAGGCCATCTTCCAGGTGGATCTTGCGCACGCACCGTTCCGGGCCTTCGACGATGAGGACGGTCTCGTCACCATCGGCAAGAAGTTTCTGCGCAACCTGAATCCGCTCATTGAACGGAAGAGCATTTTCACCGCCGAGAAGCTTGAAGGCCTGGCGGTGACGGCCAACGGGCGCGTTTTCGCCGTCACGGACAACGACGGCGTTGACGACGCACCGGGAGAGACCATCTTCCTGCGCCTCGGCCGTATCGAGTGGGCGTTCCCGAGACACTGACCGGGCGCGACCTCTGCTTCTGGCAGCGAGCAGTCCCTGTGGGGACCGCTCGCTCGCAATCGAGAACGACCCCGTTAGGGGTCGTTTGCGTTTCGGCGCCGGTAAGCCTCCTCGTCGAGGCATCAGTCACCGAGAGAGCGTGCGGCGGGTCGCCTTTGTTCATCCCTGTGCTAGATTTTCCGCCGGAGGCGCTGAATGACCACTCGAATAGCCATCAACGGATTCGGCCGCATGGTCCGTCTCAGCCTGCGCGCGGTCTGGGACAACCCCGAGCTGGACGTTGTGCACATCAATGAGATTGGCGGTGATGCGGCCACGGCCGCGCATCTGCTGAAGTTCGATTCGATCCACGGAACCTGGGATAAAGACGTAGCAGCCGACGGCGACGGCCTGCTGGTCGAAGGTCAAAGCATCTCCTACAGCTCCAATAGCGCCCTTGAAGACACAGACTGGGGCGGCCTCGGGGTTGATGTTGCCGTGGAATGCACCGGTCAGTTCAAGAGTCAGGAGGCGCTGGCCCCCTATCTCGATGCCGGTGTGAAGAAGGTGGTGGTTTCGGCGCCCGTGAAAGACGGCACACCGAACATCGTCATGGGTGTCAACGAGTCCCGCTACGACCCGGCCCGGCACGCCATCGTCACCGCGGCATCCTGCACGACCAACTGTATCGCGCCGGTGATTGGGGTTGTTCACGAGGCCTTCGGTATCCGCCATGGCACCATCACGACGATCCACGACATCACCAACACGCAGAGTGTGCTCGACCAGTTTCATAAGGATCTGCGCCGCACTCGGGCGAGCGGAATGTCGCTGATACCCACGAGCACGGGCTCGGCAACGGCAATTGCGGAGATTTTTCCGGAACTGAAAGGGCGTCTTTCCGGGATTGCCGTGCGGGTGCCGCTTGCCAATGCGAGCCTTTCGGATCTGGTTCTGGAGTTGGAACAGGAAACGACGGCGGAAGCTGTGAACGCGGCGCTGGAAACCGCGGCTCAGGGACCGCTTGCGGGGATTCTCGGGGTGGAGCAGCGACCGCTGGTTTCCGCCGACTTCCGCGGTGACACACGCTCGGCCATTGTGGATGCACCGTCGACTATGGTTGTAGACGGCACGCAGCTTAAGGTCCTTGCCTGGTACGACAACGAGATCGGTTACGTGCAGCGCATGATGGAGCTTGTTGCCCTGGTTGTCCGGGGCCTCTGACCGCTCGTGCGCCAGTATGCGGTCATTACTGCCAGCTACTGGGCCTTCACGCTCACGGACGGCGCCCTGCGCATGCTGGTGGTGCTCTACTTTCACCAGCTCGGCTACGGTCCCCTCGATATCGCGCTGCTGTTTCTCTTTTACGAGTTCTTTGGAGTGGTCACCAACCTGTTTGGCGGCTGGCTGGCCGCCCGGCTGGGACTCGCCAGCACGCTGCTTATGGGGACTCTGCCTGCAGATTGCGGCGCTCGCCATGCTCCTCGCCGATGAATCCCTGCTCACCATTCCCTACGTGATGGCGGCACAGGCGCTCTCAGGTATTGCCAAAGATCTGAACAAGATGAGCGCCAAAAGTGGCGTGAAGGTGGTCGCGGGTAGCGGCGAAGGGCGCCTCTATCGCTGGGTGAGCGCGCTCACGGGCTCGAAGAATGCGCTGAAAGGCGCCGGCTTCTTTCTTGGCGGCCTGCTCCTTTCCACTCTAGGTTTCCAGGGCGCCATAGGCGCCCTCGCCGGCGGCCTTGCGCTCATTACGGTGGCGGCTTTCCTGAGCCTTGATCGGAGCCTCGGCAAGGCGAGCTACAAACCGCGCTTTAAGGACCTCGTGTCCAAGAGCCGTTCTATTAATCTGCTTTCCGGGGCCAGGTTCTTTCTCTTTGGCTCCCGGGACGTGTGGTTTGTTGTTGCGCTGCCCGTCTATCTGCAAATCACTCTCGGCTGGTCCAATGTTGCCGTTGGCACGCTGCTGGCCGCCTGGATCATCGGCTACGGGATTATTCAGACGCTGGCGCCCGCCATCACCGGCATTCGCTCGGATCATCCTCCCGGCGGCGGCAGCGTGGTCCGCTGGGGCGCTGTTTTAACCGTGCTGCCACTGGCCATCGCCGCTGCCCTCGCGGCCGGCTGGGATCCCGCCTGGTCCGTCGTTGTGGGGCTCTTAAGCTTCGGCGTGGTCTTCGCCGTGAATTCTGCCGTGCATTCCTATCTCATCGTCTCCTATGCAGACAGCGACGGCGTCTCTCTGGATGTCGGTTTCTACTATATGTCCAACGCTGCCGGGCGCCTGGTCGGGACAATCTGCTCCGGCTGGGTCTTCCAGAGCTATGGCTTTCAGGCCTGCCTGCTGGTTTCCGCGGCCTTTGTGCTGCTGGCGACGCTGATTTCCACCGGGCTGCCGGAAGCTCGTGGTAAAGCCGTTGTTCTCGATTAGCCTGATCCTGCGAAGACGGCTGTGACGGATCCGGCCGTTGAACCGGACCCGAGCGTTGATGGGGACGGCCGCAGTGACGCCGCGAAAGCCGCAGGGGTGCACGAAGTCCGTCCGCTGTCGGCTTCTGCGAAGGGGCTGCTGGTCGCGTTGTTCGCCGGCCTGGTGGCCTGGCTCGCGCAAAGCCAGCTCGGCCTCGAAGCCGCACCGGCACGCATGCTGTTTGTGCTTGTGCTCGCCGCGGGGCTCTGGCTGACGGAAGCCATTCCCGCCTATGCCGTGGGTATCCTTGTCATCGCGCTGCAGATACTGCTGCTCGGTAATCCCGACGGAGGCATTTTTGCGGAAGCGCCGGACGACTGGCAGACCTTTGTGGTGGTGCTCGGCAATCCGCTCATCTGGCTGTTCTTCGGCGGTTTTGTGCTCTCTGCGGCCATCGCCCGCACGGAGCTTGATCAGGCCCTGGCCGGTCGGCTGGTGGGGTGGTTAGGCGGCAGCCCGGCCGCGCTGCTGTTTGGGGTTATGGCCGGATCGCTGCTCTTTTCCATGTTCATGTCGAACACGGCCACCACAGCCATGATGCTTGCGATTGTGACGCCGCTGGCGGTCATCCTCGGCAACAGTCCCTATGCGCGTGGCCTGCTCCTTGGGGTGCCCTTTGCCGCCAACCTCGGTGGGATGGCAACCATCATCGGCTCACCGCCGAATGCCATCGCCGCCGGTTCCCTGGCCTACGTGCCTGGGCAAAGCGTCGACTTTCTGGGCTGGATGATCTACGGCCTGCCGCCGGCGCTCGTCCTCTTTGCCGTGATCTGGCTTTACCTGCGGCTGCGCTATCCGGATACGGGCGACGCGTTCCAGCGAATCCGCGCCACGGTTACCCGCCAGGCGGAGACCACGGTGCGTGCCGCCTCGACCGTGCCCGTCTGGCAGCGACGGATAACAATTTTCACGCTGCTGCTGACGGTGGCTCTGTGGATCACGGGTCAATGGACCGGTTTACCCACGGCGGTGGTTTCCTTTGTTCCCATTACGGTGTTTACGGCCACCGGCATCCTCGCGGACAAAGACGTGCGCGGCCTGCCCTGGGACATTCTGCTGCTCCTTGCGGGTGGCCTCGCGCTCGGCAACGGCGTCCGCGATACGGGCCTCGCCGACTGGCTGGTGGCCATGCTGCCTTTAGCGGGACTGGGCGAACTCGGCGTGGTCCTGTTGCTCTGTTATGCGACGCTCGCGCTATCGAACCTCATGAGCAATACGGCAGCAGCCAACATCCTTGTACCCATCGCCGTGGTTATGGCCAGCGGCTTCGAGAGTCTGGCTGTCATCCCGCTGGCGCTCTGCGCGTCCTGCGCCATGTGCCTGCCGATCTCGACGCCACCGAATGCGATTGCCTTCAGCAGCGGTCGTCTGGCGGCCTCAGACTTTCTGCGCGGTGGTCTGCTTATCGGTGCGCTGGCGCCGCCGATCACCGTCGGCTGGATGCTGATTATCGGCGGTTGAATCGGGGCTTACGGGAGCGGCTGCTCAGGCCAGTTTCTCGAGGTGCCAGACCTGTTCTGAAGGCCAGCGCTGCCCCCAGCTTCGCGGTATCTGGAAGCGATCGTCCCCGGGTCCCGGTGGCGCCTGGAGCTCCTGATAGTCGAGCACCCTGAAGCCCGTCTCCCGAAAAAGCTTAAGCCAGCCGCTGATCGGCAGGTTGAACTCCACCCCACCGGGATCTACCTCCACTTCCCGCCAGTCGAGACGATGCAGTCCGAAATAGGGTCGGTGCAGGCGCTCGTCGTTAACGTCTCCGCTCTCCGGGGCGGTGAGTGCCGCGAGGGGATGGCAGCCGAGAAAGGTCAGCTGACCGCCGGGTCTCAGGAGCCGGTGCGCTTCCGGAATCCAGAGCACCGGGTCGCACCAGATAGCAGCGCCGTATTCACTGATGGCGAAGTCAAAGCTCTCATCCGGGAGCGGCACCTGTTCTGCGTTGCCGTGGATGAGCTTCAGCGGGACGTCATGTTCAGCCGCGAGTCTGGCGGCGGTGGCGAGCTGGGCGGCGGAGTTGTCGATGCCGACCACACTCGCGCCGCGGCGGTGCATCCAGGCGCTCACATAGCCCGTGCCGCAGCCGAGTTCGATGGCGTTCTGGTTCGTCATGGACGCCGGCAGGAGCTTAAGCTCGGCTTCCGGCAGGCCCCAGATACCCCAGCTGGGATCATCCTGGCGCCAGCTGGTCTCACCGGCTGCCACCCAGTCTTCGGCCATGGCGTCCCAGTAGCGCCGATTCTCCTGTAGGTAGTCGTTCAAGGATTCACATCAGGTGTAGCGGGCGCGGATCTTTGCCAGTTCGCCCGTCAGTGCCTCGAGCAGTTCTGCGGCTGCGTCGATCGTCGCCACCTGCGGATCCCGCGCCGCTAGGCCGGGCAACCGGTCTGCCACCGCCGCTGCGTCGCCCTGATCCTTGTAGACCAGCGCTTCCAGCCACTGGGCGGCCAGTTCGTAGTCCGGCTGTCCGGAGCGCTGTGCGGTGCTGGCGTAGGCGAGGGCAACTTCATGTTTACCGTAGGTAAGCGCCTCGAGGCCGGAGAAGGTATCGGGTCCGATTTCTTTGCGGAGCTGTGCCAGGGCCTCATCTTCCTTGCGCCGGGCTTCAGCTGCTTCCTGTTCTTTACGTCGTGCATCTTCCGCGGAGCCCTGGATTGCGCCGGTGACGGCACCAGCGCCCGCACCCCAGGCAGCACCGCGAGCGGCAGCCTCACCGATGTCGCCGCCGAAGATCGCCGCGGCGAACATGCTGCCCACGGCTCCGGCGGCGGCGCCCGTGACCGCACCCTGGGCACCGCGCTCCACGCTCGTTGAGGAGCAGGCACCGAGGAGCAGAGTCACCGTAGCGAGGAGCAGCACGCCAGCGGCGTTTGGCTGACGTGGGTGGGGGTGGGCACAGTTCATGGGCAGCTCCGGGGCAGTTGGCAGACTCGCTGGCCGAGTCCGCTAAGGGCGTCGGCCGCGGTTTTCATGAGAACCGGATCTTTCCATGAACGAGGTCCCATGAACACTCTGGCCATCCGCCGATTGATTTGCGTGGACGTCTGCTATAAACCGGGGGATCCAGAGAGATTCAGGTGAGGAACCATGGCCCAGCAATACATCAGCAGCAGTGACGAGGAACGCTCGGCCCTGCTCAAGCGATCCCGCAGCGGCGACATGACCGTATCGAACCGTGAGATTGCCGAAGCCTTCGCCATTGACCCTAACTACGACCCCTACTCGATTCCCCTCGAGGACGTGGATCCTTCCCATCCGGCGCTGTTTCTTAACGGCACACACTGGGATCACCTGAAGCGGCTCCGGGAAGAGGACCCCGTGCACTATCATGAAGAGAGCATGTTCGGGCCCTACTGGTCGGTCACGAAGATGGAAGACATCAAGTACGTGGATTCACACCACGAGATTTTCTCTTCTCTGCAGAAGAAAGGTGGCATCGCCCTCGGCGGCGTGCCTGATCGCGAAGACGAGTACTCACTGCCGATGTTCATCCAGGAAGATCCGCCCAAACACGACGATCAGCGCAAGGTGGTAGCGCCGCTGTTCACCCCGCGGCAGCTCGCTGATCTGCAGCCGCTTATCCGCGAACGGGCCGGGCAAATCCTCGACAACCTGCCTCGTAACGAAGAGTTCAACTGGGTCCGTCACGTCTCCGTCGAGCTCACCGGGCAGATGCTGGCGACGCTGTTTGACGTGCCTCAGGAGGATCGCCTGAAGCTCATCGACTGGTCCGATACGATCCAGAATCTCGGTGATCCGGATGTTTTTGAAACACCGGACGAGGGCTTCCAGAAGCTCTTCGAGTGCCTGGCTTATTTCCAGGAGTACTACGAGGCTCGTAAGAAAGAGCCGCCGAAGTTCGATCTGATTTCCATGCTGGCGCACGACCCGTCGACGAACAACATGGAACCGCAGGAACTCCTTGGTAACGTCATGCTGCTCATCGTTGGTGGCAACGACACAACGCGAAACTCCATCTCCGGTGGTGTGCTGGCGCTGAACGAAAATCCTGCTCAGTACGAGAAACTGATGCAGAACCCGGGACTGATACCAAAGATGGTGCCCGAGATCATCCGCTGGCAGTCGCCGGTGGCGCACATGGCGCGAACGGCCCTCGAAGACACGGAGCTTGGCGGCAAGCAGATTAAGAAGAACGACCGGGTCTGCATGTGGTACATCTCCGGCAACCGCGACGCGGACGCCATGGAAAAGCCGGACGAGTTCATCATCGACCGGGAGAATCCGCGACAGCATACGGCCTTCGGCTTCGGCATCCACCGCTGTGTAGGCAATCGCCTCGCCGAGATGCAACTCGTTACGATCTGGGAAGAGATCATGAAGCGCTTCTCCAAGGTCGAGGTCACCGGCGATCCCGTTGGCCTCGCGTCGAGCTTCATTCACGGCATTCGCGAGCTGCCCGTTACGATCCGTGACTGATGCTCGCCTAGGGCCCCTGCGCCAGGCGGGGGCCGTTTAGGCCTTCTCCGCGAGGACCTCAAGCAGCAGCCTGCCTTCCAGCGTCGCAAACAGCTCCCTGGCTGAATGGCGCTGGCGAGGCGGCAACCGTGATTCGATCCAGGCGATCCAGCGGTCCGCAACAAGCCGGCCCTGCGTCGCAAAAGGTTCTTTTCCCCTTACGGCCTGGCCGACGATCTCGAACCAGAGGCGGACGACGCGATCGAAGACCGGCTGCTTCGTCGCCGTCGTCACCGCCTCGAGCAGTGCCGAGGCTGAATGAATGCCAGCTCCTACCTGCTGATCCAGCGCGTCTGAAAGACTACCGGCGATCAGACTGAGTGACTCGCCGATCAACGCGTCCTTAGAGCCGAAATAGTAAATGAGCATTCGGTCGCTGGTGCCGGCCGCCTCAGCCAATGTGCGGATGCTGTTATCGGCCAGACCTTCTTCGAGAAAATACTTTGCAACCGCCTGGGCGCAGGCCCGGCGTTTTTCATCTGCTTTCGACATCGAAAAAATGTAGCAGTTGCTTCATCGGTGCGCTAATCTGTAGCGACTGCTACATTTTTCGGGAGAGAATGCTGATGGCTCTGGATAGCTCTGTGATTCCGGCTGTGGCTGCGGCACTGTTTCTGGCATTTCTGATGGCGCGGGCCCTCAACCCCGGTCCAGGGACCATTCGCTGGGCTTGGCTGGTTCCGGCGTCGCTGTCGCTGCTGTTTGCCGCGTTTTCCGTAATCGTAATTCTCAATGAGGGACCCCTCGGTTTCTGGACCGAGCACGTTCGAGGCGGTTGGGGTAACCAGATCTGGATCGATCTGCTGCTTGCGATCGGCATTGGCTGGTACCTGCTGGTACCTCCGGCTCAGGAGCTCGGTATGCGACCGCTGCCCTGGCTTGCCGCCGTGGTTCTGTCAGGCTGCATCGGGCTGCTGGCGATGCTGGCTCGTTACCTCTATCTGCGTGAACGAGCGGCCGGGTTGGACGCTGTCCGGGTCGCTGTCCAGGCCGCTGATCCGGGCTGAGCGTCTCCACGCATGTTTTCACCGTTGACGGTGCCTGCCAGCCAGCCGCTGAGTCCCGGCTTCGTTTTCCCATTGTCCGATCCGACAACCTACTGTCGGATCGTTGTCACATTGCTTCGCTAGTCTCGCCGTCCGACTAAGGACTGAAAGGAGATTGACCATGGGACGATGGGTCAAAGCGTCTTTGCTGTCCGCCTTGCTGACGCTCACTGCAGCGCCCGGCATGGCGAACACGCTGACGACACAATACGCGACAGATCCCGAACTCAAAGCGCAACTTGCTGGCATCGGCCTCAGTTGGGGTACGTTGAAGCTCAGGTTCCGGCTGAAGAATACAAGTCATACGGACATCGTCGGCAAGACGCGCGTCGTCGTCGACAGCGCCGTGGCACCCTGGGTGGCCGATGGGGTTACGGATGACGGGCTGCCGTTCTTTGAGATCTGTGGTGAGCGGCGGGCAAAACGCAGCCGCTACTACTGGGCCTACTACCGCAAGCAGCCCCCGTCGGAGGACTGCGGTATTCGTGCGGGTGGCTCCAGTGAGCGGGTGACGGTGCTGCTGCCCCTGCGAAAGTTTCTGCGTAATCCGAAGCTCTCTGTCGCCGGTGAATTCCAGCCCTTCACTCTGCAACTGCTGCACAACGCGGATATGGACAGCAACAGCAATCAGGCCCTCGAAAACGTCGCCCGTTTTTCCGGCCTGCTGGAGCGATTCCGTGCTGAAGCCGCGGACAACACGGTCGTGCTCAGCTCCGGCGACAACTACATTCCTGGTCCCCGCTACAACGCGGCGGCGGAGCCGGAGTTTGAGACGCTTCTCGGGGTGCCCGGGGTCGGGCGCCTGGATATCGCCTTCCTGAACGCCATGGGTTATGAGGCATCGGCCGTTGGCAACCACGAGCTCGATGGCGGCCCTGCGGAGTTTGCGTCCATTTTTGCGCCGGATGGTGCCTACCCTGGTGCGCTCTTTCCCTATCTGTCTTCGAATCTGGTCTTCAGTAGTGACGCGGCACTCGCGCCGTTCGTCGCGGAAGACGGGCAGGTCGCCGATGATATCCCGGGTTCCCTCGCCGGAACTGGCGTTATCGAAGTCGATGGGCAGCGGATCGGCATCGTCGGGGCGGTGACTCCAACCCTTGGTGCGATCACCAACGAAGGGGACATTACGGTGCTTCCGGAAGGTGGCGACGTTGATATACCGGCGCTGGCAAACGAAATTCAGCAGGCGGTGGATGCGCTCACGCTAACGGGAATCGACAAAGTGATCGTGCTTGCACACATGCAGCAGATCAGCGTCGAGTTTCAGCTCGCGCAGCTGCTCCGCGATGTGGACATCATTGTCGCGGGCGGCTCTAACACACGACTGTTGGATGAAAACGACCGTGTTCGTCCCGGTGATACCGTGCAGGGCAACTACCCGGAGATCTTTTCCAGCGCGAGCGGGGAACCGGTGCTGGTTGTAAACACTGACGGCGACTACAAATACCTCGGCCGGCTGGTAAGCCTGTTTACGCTGGCTGGTGCGGTCAACGTCTCCCGTCTTGATGACGAGGTGAACGGGGGCTACGCCACGGACGAAGCGTCCTATGAGGCATTTGGTTCGCCAGCACCTGATGCCACGGTCGTTGACCTGGCCGCAACCGCCGATGCGGTACTGCAGCGTATCAACACCCCCATTGGACTCACGGAAGTCTTCCTGAGCGCTGATCGAAGCCCTGGTGTGCGGACCGAAGAGACGACACTTGGCAACCTGACGGCGGATGCTAATCTCGCTGCAGCGAAGCTTGTCGAAGCTGAAGTGGTTGTTTCCATTAAAAACGGCGGCGGCATTCGTGCCTCCATCGGGGACATCATCGTTCCACCCGGTGGCACGGAACCGGTCCCCGTACCACCACCGAACAACGAGATCACGCGCCTGGCAATCGAGAGCACCCTGGCTTTCAACAACGGCCTGACGCTCCTGACGCTGACCGCCGCAGAGCTGGTCGCAGTCCTGGAGCATGGGGTTAACGGCGGCCTTAACGCCGCAGGCAATGGTCTCGAAGCCGAAGGGCGTTTCCCGCAGGTTGCTGGCGTCAGCTTCAGCTATGACCCTCGGCTCCCCTCGGGTAGTCGCATCGTTGATGCGGTGATTGAGGAAACCGGGGAGGTGCTCGTGTCTTCCGGAAACACCGTTGGCACGGGGCCCTATCGAATCGTCACGCTCGGTTTCCTTGCCGGCGGCGGCGACGGCTTCCCATTCCCTCAGGGACCGGCGGCGAATCTGCGCGATCTCGAAGCGGAAGGTCTGCCGGCCGGCGGTCCCGCAGACTTTGCGCCTGATGGCAGCGAGCAGGACGCTCTGGCGGAATACCTCATCACAACCTTCCCGCTCGATGGCAGCAACGGGGGCTTCAATCAGGTAGAAACCACGCCCGATGCGGATGCCAGGATTACGAATCTGGCCTTCTGAGCGAGACTCGACCTGATGCCATCAAGGCATGCTGTCAGGTCGTTCATCGGCCACTTCGTCCTTGCGGCGGGCACTCCAGCCCGCCGCAACCGAAGCTGAATTTGAAGCGTTGATTGCTTTGTCAGCAACCGTGCCCGCTAAACGGTAGGCCTGACCCGCTTCCTCAAAGAGGATCGTAAGTTCTGATCCACGCAGGTGAGCGGCTGCTTTCAGCGGTCCGTTTTCGCTGGAAAGCGCTGCTTCGAGCTTCTGGAAGTCTTGGGCGATGATCAGGTCGTAGCGTCTGTCGTCCACCAATAGCTCCCAGTGACCGGCCACCCGAGCCGGAACCTGCCACAGCAGCACACCGCCGCTTGTGCGGCCCTGAGCACGGGCGTCAGGCTGCCACTCACCCATGGTGAAGCTTAAGGATAAAACCCGAGTGCCCGGTTGGAGTTCCGCAAGAAGCTTCGGCCGCAAGGCGAGATTGGCATCGGGCATGAGGTAGAGAGTAACCACCGTCGCGCCCGATAGATCTGCATCGAAAACGTCGCCCACAGCGAAGGTCGCGAGATCTGCCACCTGAGCCTCCGCCGCTCGCTTTCTGGCAAGCGCAACAAGCTCCGGATCCAGCTCTATGCCGTGGGCTGGGATGCCACGGCGCGCCGCTTCGATGACGATGCGACCATCTCCCGCGCC
>JBCDDI010000061.1:0-11530 GCA_039180365.1 Pseudomonadota bacterium | reverse complement strand
GACAACCATCGCCACGCCGATGAGCGCGAAGGCAACGGCGACCAGTACGGCGACGTTGATGCCGATCTTCTTCAGGATGACCGTGTCGTGGGGCTCGATATAGGTAGTCATGAAACTCTCCGTAGGTGTCTGTTGCCTTGAGGTGCCCCAATGCTCCCGAAGCCGCCGCTGGAGCGGTTTGATCGTGATCAAATCCGAGCGATTTCCACCGGTCGGTGGCGACAATCCGCCAACCCGTGCACCGGGCGGGCAGGGCTGAGTCTGCTGGCGGCGCTCGCGCATTGGCGCTAGGCTCCTGACTCCCCAAGGGTTTAGAGGTCCCATGTCTTCTTCGTTTTGCGCCGTACGACGCCTGCAGTTGTTGCTCTCTGTCGCCTTCGCTGCCGTTCTCCTGGGCGGTTGCAGCGAAGCCGTTGAGCAGCAAGCGAGCTATGAGTCGATTGTCGACAGCAAGCAGATGATGAACTGGATTCTCGATCCGAATGCGGACGTGATCTGGGGTTCGGCCGGTACCATCACCACCTTCGAAGGCGTTGAGGACCTCACGCCGACCACTCAGGAAGGCTGGGATGCGGTACGTAATGCTGCCGCGACTCTTGCCGAGGCCGGGAATCTCCTGAAGATTCCCGGCCACTCACAGGGCGAAGACTGGAATGAGATCTCCGGTGGCCTGACCCGCACGGCCGTGCGGCTCATTGAGGCGGCGGAGCAGAAGGACGGTCAGGCCGTCTTCGACTACGGGGGCCAGCTCTACAACGTCTGTGTGTCCTGCCACCAGCTCTACATGCTGCCGGAAGACGAGTAGCCGCCGTGACTCTTGCCCGCTCGGGTGTCGCCCGCGGCGTTCGCCCATGGCGCTCGCCCAGCACGGCGGGTCCTTTCAGGACGGGCCTTGCTGCTGCCCGGGTACTGGCAGTTCCCTTGCTACTGGTTATGGCAGCCGCCGCTTTCGGGCACAACATCTCCGAGTCGAATGCGAGCTTCGTTGAGCAGTTGAATGGCCCGGCGCCGATACCCTTTCTCTATCTCGGCGCCAAGCACATGTTCACGGGCTACGACCACGTGCTGTTCCTTGTTGGGGTGGTGTTTTTTCTCGAGCGCTGGCGGGATGTGGTGCTCTACGTGTCACTGTTTACCCACGGTCACAGCACGACGCTGCTGGCTGGGGTGTTCGGTGGCTGGTCCGTAAACGCCTATCTGATCGACGCCATCATCGGTCTTTCCGTGGTCTACAAAGCCTTTGAAAATATGGGTGGCTTTGACGGGCTGGGGCGCTTCCGCGTTGACTCACGGGTGGCGGTGTTCATCTTCGGTCTGTTTCATGGGTTGGGGCTGGCAACCAAACTCCAGGAGCTGACGCTCACGGAGGAGGGGCTGGTCGTTAACATGTTGAGCTTTAATCTGGGCGTGGAGCTCGGTCAGATCGCCGCCCTCGCGGCCGTGCTGCTGCTCCTGTTGCGCTGGCGGGAAAGTCCGGCTTTCGAACGGCAAGCCTTTGCAGCCAACGCGATACTCATGGCCTGTGGATTTCTGCTGGCCGGTTACCAGTTCGCCGGCTTTCTCCTGGACAGCTGACGGAAGCGACGAACGACAACAGCATAGGCGCAAGAGGCACAATATTCGCAATATTCTCAATAAGCGCGACTGACGTAACAGACATGACTGATGTGAACGACATGGGCAAGACACGCACAGACTCAGGCAGGCTCTGGCAGGCGACGGCAATCGCCTTCCTGGTTGCCATGATCCTGCTCTTCACGGTTGTCCTGCCGGCGGAGTTCGACAGGGATCCGCTCGGCACCGGCGAACTGCTCGGGCTTACGGGACTGTCACGAACGGGGCCAACGGCCGTTACCGAGTCGAACGCAGCCCATGCGATCGATCGTATCCGCTTCGAACTCGCCCCTTTTGAATCGGTTGAGTACAAATTCCGGATGGCCGCGGACAGCGGCCTGGTCTTCTCCTGGATGGCTACCGGCGAGCTGGTCTATGACATGCACGCGGAGCCGGATGGCGCTGAGGAAGGTTATGCCGAGAGCTTCCAGCAGAGTCGTGGCACGGAGGGTCATGGCACTTATCTCGCGCCGTTTTCAGGCATCCATGGCTGGTTCTGGGAAAACCGGGGTGACGAGACGGTGTTTGTGGAACTGCACGCCAGTGGCTTCACAGATCGAGCCACGGAGTTCCGCGACGGCGATGCGGTTTCTCAAAGACTGGAGCCCGTGCAGCCGAGCACGCCCTGAGGCGGGGTTCATTCCGGCAGCGCAAAGGCCATGAGGTGATCGCCCGGGGGATTCATGCCGCCCATGTGACCGCCCGCTGCCACCACCACAAACTGTCGCCCACCTGGCTCCAGCTGGTAGGTCATCGGCGTTGAATTAGCGGCCGTTGGCAGGCGCTGGTGCCAGAGCTCCTCGCCGGTGCTGGCGTCGAAGGCGCGGAAGGCGTGTTCCATGGCGCCAGCAACAAACAGCACGCCGGACTCCGTGATCGTCAGGCCGCCAATCGCCGGTACCCCTTTGATCCACCAGAAGGGGAAGGGCGCCATGTCCCGGGTAGTGCCGAGGGGTACGCTCCAGAGAATTTCGCCGGCCACAAGGTCCACGGCGTCCACGGTGCTCCACGGGGGTGCCGTGCAGGGGACGCCAAGGGGTGACAGGAGGAACGACGTGTCCGAGCAATAGGGCGTGCCGATCTGATTCTCTCGACCACGAGCCTCGCGACATTCCTCCCGAGCGGTGAGCTTCAGATAGTTCGGCGTGCGCAGGGTGATGACGTACATCACGTCCTCGCCCGTGTGGATGGCCGGTGAGCCCCAGTTGTTGCCGCCACCGTTACCGGGCATGAACAGCGTGCCTTCTGTGGTTGGCGGCGTGTAGATGCCTTCGTTGCGTAAGCCCTCGATGCTGTTTCGACAGCTGGCTTCATCCCAGAGCATGAGACCCCAGGCATCGTCTGCGTTCACCGGTCGCATAAGCGGCGGGATGTGTGTCGGGAAGGGCTGGGTCGCGGAGAGGTACTCGCCGGGCACGGCACTCTGCGGTACGGAACGTTCTTCCACCGGGTAGACGGGCTCGCCGGTTTCCCGATGCAGCACGAAAGTCAGCCCCATCTTGGTGACCTGAACCACTACTGGGAGGATTTCACCGTTCACTTCGAGATCCATAAGCGTCGGCTGGGCAGGGGTGTCGTAGTCCCAGATGTCGTGATGAACAAACTGGTAGTGCCAGACGACGTGTCCGGTGTCCCCGTTGAGGGCCACCACGGAGCTTGAGTACTCATCGAGCCCTTCCCGATGACCGCCGTAGTAGTCGGGTGAGGTGTTACCGGTGGGCACAAAAACGAGATTCCGCTCAGGATCGACGCTGATGATCGACCAGACGTTGGTGCTGCCGCTTCGATAGGAGCCGTCCGGGTCCAATTTTTCCATGCCGTCCGGGACGGGATTCCAGGCCCAGACCAGTTCACCGCTCATGGCGTCGTAGGCACGAACCACACCGGACGGGATGTCCGTGCGCACGTTGTCGAGCACCATGGAGCCGGTAATCACCAGATCGTTGAGGATTGCTGGTGGCGAGGTCACGCCGTACTCGAAGGCTGCATGGCGGGACAGCCCCGGGGTCAGGTCCACCTCGCCGTTCGCGCCGAAGTCCGGGCAGCGTTGCCCGGTTGCGCCGTCCAGGGCGATGAGCCGCGCATCCATGGTGCCGGTAAGAATGCGATGGGCGCAGAGCCGTTCATCGCCAGGCTGCCAGTCGGCGGCTTTCCAACTGGAAACGCCCCGGCAATTCGGAAGCACGCTGTTCGCGTCCTGATCGAGGCCTGGATCGAAGGACCAGAGTTCCGTCCCGGTTTGCGGATCCAGAGCGAATACGCGGTTGAACGGCGTGCAGTAGTAGAGGCGCCCGTCTACGAGAATTGGCGTGGCCTGGAAGGCACTTGGTCCAACCCGACGGCCATCGTCGCGGCGCCGCCCCTCGCGGAAGTCGCCGGAGTTGTGGGTCCAGACGGGCTCAAGATGGGCCACGTTCTCCGGCGTGATCTGCGTGGCGGGAGAGAAGTGGGTGCCGCCGGGTGTGGCGCCGTAAGCGGGCCAGCCAGCGCTGACGCCCGGGCCGATTTCCGGCGCCCCGACGGGGCTGCAGCCGAGAGACGCAAGCAGAATCAAGGCCAGCTTCAGTCCCTGAGCGGGTTCGACCAGCTGAGTGGGGCGGTGGAAAAACAATGGCGGCTCCTCGCGGCGTGCGGCTAGAATCGGGTCAGGCCAGGTGGGAGAGAATCATGAGCCAATCCTCGAAGGGAACCAACCGTCGCCGCTTCTTTCAGTACGCCGCCGCACTCGGCGTAGGCGGGCAGACGCTGCTTAGATCCGGCAATCTCAATGCGGCAGTGAGTGAGGCGAAAGCCGCGGCGAGCCCCGCATGGCCGGAAATGCAATATCGGACTCTCGGGCGCACGGGGTTTGAGGCAAGTCGACTGATCTTCGGCTGTGGGGCCTCGCTCATGCGGGGGCATAAAGACCAGCTCCTGAACACGGCCTTTGACGCCGGGGTTAATGTCTTCGACGTGGGCACCACCCACTATTACGACATGGCTGAGCGGAACCTGAAGAATTTCCTGAAAGCGCATCGGGACGACATCTTCCTCATCTCCAAGGCACATCCGGGTCACGCCGATCGCTCCGTTTACAAACAGCCCGGTGACGAGTTCAGCGTCGAGGAGGGCAAAAAGGCGGCGAAAGCCTGGCTTTCGCTCATTGACCTCAGTCTCAAAGAGCTCGGAACCGAGCACATCGACGCCTACTATCAGATGGCGGCGAACAACATCAACATGGTGCGCAGCGAAGAGATGTACCGCGCCTTCGAGGAAGCGAAAGCGGCGGGCAAGATCAGCTACTACGGCCTCAGTACCCATCAGGATGCGGAGGGCGTGCTGAAGGCGGCCATTGATACGGGCTTCTTTGATCTCGCCATGATCGCGATTACCCCAGGCGGCTGGTACGACTGGGAAAGCAAAACCATGTTGAAAAACTCACCGGCCATGAGTGAGCTGCGGCCGCTCTTTGATGAGGCGCGGGAAGCGGGTATTGGTCTCATCGGCATGAAGGCCGTGCGCTATTTCTCCTCCGGATTCTTCGGCACGAGGAACAAGAAGGTGTTCGATGAGCACTATCCGGACGCGCTCGTGCAGGCGAAGCTTTCGCCGTTCCAGCGCAGCTACGCCTATGTCCTCGAAAACGGTCTCGACTGCGTGAACGCCGATATCCAGACTTACGACCAGCTCCGCGAAAATCACGCGGCAGCAGCCACTTCGGGGCAGTATTTCGGCAACGTGGCCTGAAGGTCAGCACCAGATCAGATAACCGGGCCGGATCCTTGGGAGCGGCCCGGAACAGCCAGCACAGGATAGACAGCCCATGAAAGTCGCAGACGGCATTGCCCACGCTCTGAAACAGGAGGGCGTGGAGATTCTCTTCGCCTATCCGGTTAACGCCATCATCGAAAGCTGCGCGGTGGCTGACATCCGCACGGTGATCGTTCGACAGGAGCGCGTTGGCCTGCATATGGCGGACGCTTACTCACGGCTTTCTTCCGGGAAGAAATTCGGCGTGTTCGCCATGCAGCATGGCCCGGGTGCTGAAAACGCCTTCGGTGGCGTGGCGCAGGCCTATTCCGAGTCGGCGCCGATCCTCGTGCTCCCGGCCGGCTATCCGCGGCGCCTTGCCCACTACTACCCGAACTTCAATTCGACCCTGAACATGCAGCATGTCACCAAGTGGGCCGAACCGCTGACCATGGGCCGGGCCATGCCGGAGGTGATGCGCCGTGCTTTTTCGCAGCTGAAGAACGGCCGACCCGGGCCGGTGCTGGTGGAACTGCCCCTTGATGTGCTCGGGGAGGATGTGCCCGAGGGCTGGTCTCATGAGCCGGCCGTGGCCGCCCGTTCCGCGCCGGATCCTGCCGATGTTGAGAAAGCGGCCGCCGTGCTTGCGGCCGCCGAGAACCCCGTCATCTACGCCGGCCAGGGCGTGCACTACGCGGAAGCCTGGCCAGAGCTCAAGGCCCTGGCGGAAGCCTGGAACATTCCGGTGACCACGAGTCTTGAAGGTAAGAGCGCTTTTCCGGAAACGCACCCGCTTTCCCTCGGCAGCGGAGGGCGGGCCAACCCGCGACCAGTGAAGCGCTTCCTGGAGGAAGCGGACGTAATCCTGGGCGTGGGCTGCAGCTTTGCGCTCACGGCCTTCGGGGTTGCCATGCCGAAGGGGAAAACCATTATCCATGCGACCCTAGATCCCATGGACTTTAACAAGGACGTACCCGCTCAGTATCCGCTCATCGGCGATGCGAAGCTTTCGCTGCAGGGCCTCATGGATGCCATGGACGGTCACGATAAATCGAAAGCCAACGATCGGAAGAATATCGGCGAGGCGATTGCGGCACTCCGGGAAGAGTGGCTGGCCGAGTGGATGCCAAAGCTCACGAGCGATTCAACGCCGCTGAATCCCTATCGGGTGCTTCACGAGCTGCAGCAGTGCGTGGACATCGATAACACCATCATCACCCACGATGCCGGCAGCCCCCGGGATCAGATAACGCCGTTCTGGTCGAGTACAACCCCGCTGTCTTACATCGGTTGGGGGAAGACCACGCAGCTTGGCTATGGTCTGGGGCTTGCCATGGGCGCAAAGCTCGCGCAGCCGGACAAGCTCTGCATCAACGTCTGGGGAGATGCCGCAATCGGCTTTACGGGCATGGACTTTGAAACAGCGGTGCGGGAGCGTATTCCGATTCTCTCGATCCTCATGAATAACTTCTCCATGGCCATCGAGCTGCCGATCATGCAGGTGGCGACGGAGAAGTACCGGTCCACTGACATTTCCGGCAACTATGCGGACATGGCCAAGGCTTTTGGCGGCTATGGTGAACGGGTGACGGAGCCCGGGGACATCAAAGCCGCCATCCAGCGCGGCATCGAGGCAACGGAGAGCGGCACACCGGCGCTGCTGGAGTTCATCACCGACAAAGAGATCGAAATCTCCCACGGTTGATCATCGGCCAGGCGCTGGCCGTAGGTAGCTGTTAGGTGATGGCGGAGGCGAAGAAGACGAGCAGCGTCATGTCTTCTTCAATTTCGAAGAAAGAGTGACTGGCGGTCGCCTTCACATAGAGAATGTTGCCGGCGGAAACCTCTCGAACCTCATCATTGACCGTCATTCGAGCCCGCCCTTCGAGCACGAAGTACACCTCGTCTTCATCGTGAGGCGCCTGCATGTCCGTGGCTCCCTTCGGCAGGTGGTAGACGCCGCAGGACAGAGATGGAACTCGGAGGAACTCCTGGTACTGAACCTTGCCGCCTTCGAGGGTGCTGCGTATGGCGTTGCTGTCGAAGACTTCCCAGCTGTTTTCGCGATTCGAATCTGCCTGGTCAAGCATGTTTGGACACGCAATAGTCATTAGGTGCTCTGATGATAGAGTTTGCGCTGGCCGGGCACAAAAGATGATTATCAGCTGTGGTCGGACAAACCGGACCTCGGGGGGAGGGCGATCGATGGATCTGAAGGCTGATTGGGCAAAGCGCAGCTGGTGGTTGAACCTGGTGCTGCTCTTCTGCCTTTTCATGACCTTTCTCTACAGTCCCTTCGACGTGGTCCTCAAACCGCTCGCGGAAGACGAAGATGTCTGGCTCGGCTACATGTTCACCGGCTGGGCGGCGAAGGCCGGAGGTGTGGTGCACTGGGTCGTCTATGGTGCCCTGGCCTGGGGTCTCTGGTTCATGCGGCCCTGGGCCTGGTGGCTTGGCAGCCTCTATAGCACTCAGGTGGCCATCGCCATGTTCCTCTGGCCGCTTTTCCATGCCCAGAGCAGCTGGGTTGGGGCGCTGACAGCCGGCGCACTCTTTGCGATTCCCGCGATTGCCTTCTGGCGCAGCCGGGATCAGTTTTCGCCGAAAGGGTCGACAACGGCGGCCGCAGCATTCGGTGACGCAAAGTCTGCCGACGCCGAGGCCGCCGCTGCCGATTGAAGCGGGTGTCAGCCGGGACTGCTAGTCGCTCCGCTCCATCCCCGTCACCCGCTTTAGAGGGTAAGCCAGACCAGGTAGCCGGCTGCACCGAGCGTTGTCAGCACGGTGCCGAAGGCGCCTACCGGGCGGAGCGGATGGGGACCACTGGTTTTGCTCAAGGCGACGGCATGGGCGAGGCGTGCCAAGAGAAAAGTGGCGCCGAGCAGTGCGACGCCCAGCGGTATACCCCCCGCCAGCTCTGTTAATGCCAGCAGAATGAGAAAGAGCGGTGCGTTCTCTGTCAGATTGCCGTGGCGACGCATGCGCAGGGCGAGGGACTCCTCGCCGCCATCGCCGATGCCAATCCCCGTGCGCAGGCGGACAGCACCCACGCTCATCATCAGGTAGACCTGCAGGAAGGCGATGGCCGCGGCAGTGAGGGCGGTAATCATGGGAAACTGCATAAACAAGCTCCTTAATCGTTGCGGTGCTGAACTTCAATTCGCGGTGGCGACGGTGCCCGTTGTTGCCTTATCCCTCGCTTCGTAGGCCACAACCTGGTCGCCCTCGAGGGTGCAATCCGCGCGAAAAGCCTCGGTGTCGGTTACTACTCGCAGGCGAATTTCTGTCTTGCTGCCGCCGCGCTTGCGTAGCTTCTTCAGGAACACGCTGCTGTCGGGGCCGTGAGCCGCCTTTGCTGCCGCCTTACAGTGACCGTAGGCTTCGCCGGAGGAGATAGCCTGGGCGGATGTGCCGAGCAGCAGGCCTGCGCCAAGGAGCAGGCCGGCGGTCAGCTGGCTCAGGGCGCCGGGTTTCCGGCGGGTCGCGGACTCAAGGGTCTTCGTGGTTCGGGTGTCTTCAATGGTCTCAGGATTCATGGATTTTCCTCGTTGGCCTTAGTGCTGGCCTCTTTCAGTCTCATTTAGCAGAACACTCGTTCTGCTTTGGTCGCTTCTCTCTGATGATTCCCTTTTTATCAATGAGTTAAATCAGAATAGAAGTTCTGTTAAAAGCAAAAAAACTCAGGCGGGCAGCAGCGCCAGCGCCCCTCGGACGCACTGTTCGATTTCTTTCGCCGGCGTCTGGCTGCGCACCAGTGTCCCCAGTGTGCGCTGCAGGCCGACCAGGTATTCGATGAGCCAGTCCCGTTCTACAGCACGGATTTCCGACCGAGCCAGGGCGCCATCTACGGCGTTGCTGAAGGCATCGCGCATCAGCGTCAGGGTGTCCTCAACAATCGCGGCGACCTCGCTATCGAGCGGCGCGCGTTCCACCGCGGCCACACAGGCCAGGCAGCCCCGGCGATCGCCTTCTGCAAGCATGCCGAGCATGCGCTCAAAGTGCGCCTCGATGGCCGCAAGACCGGCGTCCGGTGATCGTAGCCCGGCCAGGAAGTTGTCTCGTACGATACGCTGGTAGCGCTGGAGGGCGGCCCGGTAGAGGGCGTCCTTGTCGCCGAAAGCCTGGTAGATGCCGTAGCGGGCCACACCGGAGGCATCAACCACGTCCGCCACCCCGCACTGGCCGTAACCCTTCGCCCAGAAGAGTTCGACGGCCGTGTCTAGGACGGCGTTAGGGTCAAATTCGCGGCTGCGGGCCATGTTGATCGGCAATGCTGAATTGAATGAATTAACAGAATACCTGTTCTGTTAACTGAAGCAAGCGTTCGTTGGCCTCTGCTGCTGAATAGATCTCAGGGCAGCTGTGAAGCCGGTAGCGGCGGTCTGCGGCCCCAATCGGCTTCGTTGTAGTGCTCGGCGAGGTAGGCAAGGAGCACCTGCTCCTGCGCCTCAGGAATCTGCCAGAGGTTTTGAGTGCGTTGCATCCAGCGGATCGTGTTACGCCAGAACTCGGCATCGCCGCGCTGGGCGGTCACCAGCCGATGTGAGTGACAGCCGCCGCAGTGGGCGGCCGCAAGCTCCCAACCCTCTGCAACGACCAATCCGGTGGCTGGGTCCAGTTCCTGGGCTTCCGCGATCGACAGGGTCGGCGTGGTGAACATGGTTAAAAGAACCAACCAGAGCAAAATGCCTAAGCGGGGCCAGCGCCGCTTCATCAGAGCGCCTCGATCGCGATACGGTGCGTGGCGTTGTTCAGATAGCCCTTCGGGTTCCAACCCGGCACCAGCATCGGCTGACTGATGCCGGCGCTGTCGGTCGCTCGTGCCCAGACTTCGTAGTAGCCCGCGAGCGGCGGCCTGACTTCGGCTTCCCAGAGCTGCCAGGCGAGTCGGTTGGCCGGTTCTGCAAGTTTCGCGGGCCGCCAGCTCTGACCGAAATCGATGGAGACCGCCACCGTGTCTACGGCCCGATCACCTGCCCAGGCTTTGCCACGCAGAGCCAGGGGTTTGCCCGCAGGGACCTGAATGCCGGAGCGTGGAAATGTAACGAGCGACTTCACGGGCATGCTTTCGATGATGCACATGTCTGCCTCGGGCACCGTAGCGCCGGGTGACACGGGACGGCAGGGCACCCGGTAGGAGGTTCCCGTCATCTTGGCACCGTCGTGTACCTTGTTGCGGACGAGCAGCTCCGTGAGCCACTTGCCGGAGACGGATCCCGGCCAGCCGCCGCAGACCAGGCGCAGGGGGGCGCCGTGCTGTGCCGTGATGGGTGCGCCGTTCATTTCAAAGGCGATGAGGGATTCATCCTCCAGCGCTTTCGCCATAGGCACGCCGCGGGAGATAACGTCTTTGTTTGGATCACCGGAGAGATGCCGATCGGCGCTTTTGTAAGCGAGGTAAATCGCGTCGTCGCCAAACCCGCAGGCCTCAAGCACGTCGCGAAGGCGGACTCCGGTCCATTCGGGGTTGCCGATGGCGCCCGTGGTCCATTGATTGCCAGGCACGCGCGGCCGGAATTCGGCTCGGCCATTGCCGCCGCACTCGAGTTGCAGCTGATAGCGGTAGCTTGGAAAGCGCGCCTTGAGTTCGGCGATCGTAAAGGTGCGCGGTTCCAGACAGGACTCACCGCCGACCCTGAGGCGCCAGCCGTCGGCATCCATGGTTTCCGGCAGGAGGCCGTTGTTGCGCACAAAGAGCCGCGGCTCCGGCGTGATTGCGTCGTCCAGGAGATGCGGCGGAGTTTCCGCATTCAGGGGCCGGTCGTTCAGGACCCGAAGACCGCCGCTGGCGCTGTCGATGGCTTCAGCGCCCTGCGCAAGACCGACCGGCAGATAGCCCACGGGGAGCAGGGCGCCATAGCGGATGGTTGCCCCGAGTCTGGCACTCATGGCCGCAATAATCGCTGCGCGACCGCCTCCCGACAGGAAGCGGCGCCTCGACCAGAGCAGGGCTTCGGCCCGCTCGGGATCTTCAAAAAGCTCGAAAAGCCCGCGCTCACGCATCATTCGCGTTTTCCCGATTGGAGTCCCAGCCATGATGCGGGATGCGAACAGCCACAGCTACCCCGGGGGATAAGGGCGGCTGAGCTCGCGGCACGAAGTGAAAGGGACGGACAGATCGGGTGCCCGCCACCGTGCTAGCATGCCGGGCACTTTCCGGGAGGAGAACCCTTTTGACGATCTCGAT
>JBCDDI010000060.1:0-11550 GCA_039180365.1 Pseudomonadota bacterium | reverse complement strand
GAGGAGTGCACGCCCGGCTACTACAACAACGAAGGTAAGCCCGCCGAGCGCGCCAGCGCCCAGAACGGTCCCTATGGCGGGGGGCCGAACGCCTTCTTCAAGGTGATCGCCGACTGGCGGGATGAAGGCAGCCTCGAAGGCCTGGAACTCACCGGGGGCTGATCCAGCGGTGCACCGGCAGTATCGGTGCACCGGTTTTCTCGGGAGGGGAGATGGCGGAAACCGCGGCACAGGCTGACGGGCGTTCCATGCGCAAGGTGGCGGTGACAGCCCTCGCCGGCACCAGCATCGAGTGGTTCGACTTTTTCCTCTACGGCACGGCCGCGGCCATCGTCTTTCCCACGGTGTTCTTCTCCGAAGACATGCCGTATTTCGTCAGCCTCATCGCCTCCTTCAGCACCTTCGCCGTCGGCTTCCTGGCCCGACCCATCGGCGGCATCGTCTTCGGCCACTTCGGCGACCGGCTTGGTCGGAAGAAGGCCCTGGTTACCGCCCTGATGCTCATGGGCGGAGCCACAACGCTCATTGGTCTGCTGCCCACCTATGCGCAGCTCGGCGCCCTGGCGCCACTGCTGCTGATGCTCCTGCGCTTCGCCCAGGGGCTCGCCGTCGGCGGTCAGTGGGGCGGTGCCATGCTGCTGGTGACCGAAAACGCACCGGCAGATCAGCGCGGGTTCTACGGCGCTTTCGCCCAGGCCGGTGCCCCCGTTGGCCTGATCCTCGCGAATGCCGCTTTTCTCACGGTCACGGCTCTGGTATCTCCGGAAGACTTCATGGCCTGGGGCTGGCGCATCCCCTTTGTGGCCAGCATTGCGCTCATCGGTCTCTCGCTCTATGTACAACTTCGTCTGGAAGACACCCCCGCCTTCAAGGCCCTGCAGGCCCAGCAAGCGGACAAACCCACCCAGACCCTCCCTGAGGAAGACGCCCGGGAAATCGCCGTCGCCCGCCCTTCGCCGGTGCTCGAGGCGCTCCGAACCTATCCCCGACAGATCGCCCTGGCAGCCGGCGCCTTTCTGGCGGTGCAGGTGACCTTCTACATCCTCATCAGCTTTGTCATCGCCTACGGCACAAACCCAGAGGGACTTGCTCTGCCGCGGCAGACCATGCTGCTGGCGGTCCTGCTCTCATCGGCTACGCAGCTGCCGGCGCTGTTTCTTGCCTCCATGTACTCGGATCGACACGGCCGCCGCGGCATCTACATGCTCGGCGCCGTGCTTATGGGATTCTGGGCCTTTGTGCTCTTTCCGCTCATCGACACCGGCACCTTCCTTTTCATCGCCCTTTCTCTCTGCGTGGGACAACTGTTCATTGGCATGATGTACGGCCCCCAGGCAGCCCTGCTCGCCGAGCTCTTCAGTACTCACGTGCGCTATTCCGGCGCGTCCCTTGGCTACCAGCTAGGCGCTATCGTCGGCGGCGCCCTTGCACCCATCATCGCCACAGGCATCCTCGCCTACTACGGCAGCACCCTCGGTATCTCCATCTACATCGCCATCGCCTGCGCGCTGACCGTGTTGTCTGTGTATCTCCTGAGCGAGACGCATCAGACTGACCTGAGCGCCAGCTGAGCGCGGCCGCTGTGCAGTTTGCCCGGGATCTCCGTCAACGCGTCATCGACGGCGAGATCACCAGGAGTGTGCGCATCTGGCAGCGCCCGCGGGTGAAGGTTGGCAACGGCTACCGACTTGGCGATGGTGAGGTCGTCGTCGACGCGATCCGGGAAATCACCCTGGAGGAGGTGACGCCCACCCTTGCCCGGGAGACGGGTTTCGCCGGTGTCGTAGACCTCCTGAAGACGGCCAAGCACGGTACCGGGGAACGCGTATTTCTCGTCGACTTTCACTACAGAGCGGACGGAAGCCTTGTTTAAGCTCAACGCCCTAGGCAGTTTCTGGCAACAGCGGCCCTGGTGGCTGAATGGCGTCTGGCTGTTCTGTCTCTACATGACTTTCGTCTACATGCCCTGGGACATGTTCTGGAAATCACAGGAGCAATGGGAGGAAGTCTGGTTCGGCTTCACTCTCCGTGGCTGGCCGGCGAAGCTGACAGAGCCGATTCACTGGGCGATCTACGCGGCCGGGAGCTACGGCATCTGGAAGATGAAGAGCTGGCTCTGGCCCTGGATGGCCCTCTACTGCGGTCAGATCGCTGTTGCCATGCTGATCTTCAACATCATCGCCGGACCCGGAGTCGGAGACGGCAGGGGCGGCGGCTTACTGGCTGGAGCGATTCTTTTTATCGCCTTCAGCTGGTTAACGGCGACCCTCTGGCGCGCGAAACCACTGTTCAGAAACTGATCCTGTGGCCTTCCTGAGCCCATCGCCGTCGGCTACTATCTATTAATGCTCCGTTCTTAAGTTCCACAGCGCTTGAGTAACGCACCGGTCACCCGGTGTTTGCCCGTGGCTTTTGGGAGCATTCCGTGACTTCTCATCTACCCGTCGCAACGCTTTACGCGGCATGGTTTTTTCTTCGATCTTTCCTGCATCGTGGCTGGTGGCTTGTGACGAGTCTCTACCTCGTCAGTGAAGCCTCCCTGTCACCGCTGGAGCTTGTCCTGTTAGGAACTGCCCAAGGCATCACCGTGATCCTCGGGGAGGTTCCGGCGGGGGTTCTGGCCGATGCCTGCAGCCGCAAATGGTCACTTCTGCTGGCGCATGCCCTCATGGGGTCGAGCATGGTCGCCACGGGCCTGGTACTTGAGTTTCCGGCGCTGGTGCTCACCCAGATGGTCTGGGGTCTCTCCTGGACGTTCTCATCCGGAGCGGACGTCGCCTGGATGACCGACGAGCTTGCTGACCCGGACCGGACACCCGCCGCGCTGGTTGCTGGCGCTAAGTGGGGGCACCTGGGCTCGATGCTCGGGATCCTGCTCATCGGCGCCCTGGCCTGGAGCACCAGTCTGTCCCTGGCGATGGTGCTCGCTGGGGCCGGCATGTGGGGTCTTGGCGTTGCCGTGCTGCTGATGTTCCCGGAAAGAAATTTCCGCCGCGCACCAGCAGGCGAAGTGCTCGCGGTTGCTGCAGGGGTGCTCAGGAGCGGCCTGCAGCAGCTAAGAGTCCATCGGGTGCTCTTTTACCTGCTCGTGAGCACTTTTCTCGTGAATGGCGCAGACGAAGCCTTCGGCAGGCTCCACACGAAACAGCTGCTTGATCTGGGCGCGCCCAGCGCGGCCAGCCCGATCGTCTGGTTCAGTCTGCTGGCGGTGCTTTCCCTGGCCGTGAGCGTACTCGCCCTGGCGGTGACCAATCGGATTCTTGAGCAGAAATCAGACTACGCCGGGGCCTACAGCGGTGCGGCGCTTCTCGGGGCCGGAGGCTTGGTGGCCCTCGCCTGCTCCGCATCTTTCGAAGTCGGTGCCCTTGCGGTCCTGCTGGTCGCAGGCGTTTCGATGTCGGTACTCCGGACCGTCAGCGTTGTCTGGGCGAACCACCACGCAAACAGCGAGGCACGAGCCACGATTCAGTCTTTTCTATCGCTGGCGGAGAACCTCGGCGAAGTGTCACTGGGACTCTCCCTGGCATTTCTTGCACACCTTGCCGGTATCCCGGCCGCCATGCTCGGGAGCAGCATCGTCCTGCTCGGGGTTGCCGTGCTCGTCCTGTTCAGAATCCGTCGGCTCGACTGAATCGCCTGTGCTATGCCAGAGTTGAGCCCGGAGCAAAGGCCAGGGAGTGGTGTCATGGTTGGATCAGGCTTTCAGCCGCTGCGGGCGGAACAACTGCCAGCGGCACTGGAACTGCTGACCGATGCAGCGCTACCCACAGACGACGTCGACGAAACGCTCGTGGAAGGGTTCATCGGCTGGTCCGATGAGGAGGGAAAGTTGACAGCCATGGGTGGGCTCGAACGCTACGGTGAACACGCGCTGCTGAGATCGGTAGTCGTGGCACCCGCTGCCAGAGGCGGCGGCCTGGCCCAGGCCCTCGTCACCAAACTGGAAGCCGACGCCCGCGCTCGCGGCATTCGCCGCCTGTTCCTCCTGACAGAGAGCGCGGAGGGGTTCTTCCTGAAGCTCGGCTTCGGCACCTGTCCGCGAGGGGAGGCGCCGGTGTCGATCCAGCGCTCGCCTCAGTTTGCAGACCTGTGCCCGGACAGCGCGGCCTTTCTCTGCAAAGAGATCTAGTCGTAGACCGAACTACCAGCCGTGGGCCTCGCCGTTCCATTTCCAGAAGGCACCATTGGTCTCAGCGTTGAGGCCGTCGATGGTATTGACGATGCCTTCCGCACTCTCAACCGGAGTGATTTCCGCATTGGGCCCACCCATGTCGGTCTGTACCCAACCCGGATGAATCACCGCGACGTTGATCCCCTCTTTGCCGAGCTCGAGGGCTGCCATTTTCATGAACTTGTTGAGCGCAGCCTTGGAGGTGCAGTAGGCGTAAGCCACCGGCATATCCAGTGACAGCGCGCCCATCTGCGAGGTGATGGTGACCACCTTCGCGTCGTCGCTTGCCTTCAGATTACCCATGAGCGACTGCATAACCCGTACCGGCGCCATGGTGTTCACTTCGAAGGTTTCCGCCCAGCCATCAAAGTCCATCGCGTAGGCGTTCTGCTGATCATAGGCAGGGCCTGCCATCCCGGCATTGTTGATGAGCAGATCGATGGGGCGATCGCCGAGATCCGCCGCCAGCTTGGCAACGGAATCAGCCTGGCTTACGGCCACTTCAATGACCTCCACATTGCCTTCGACCGCCGCCAGAGCCTCTGCCGCTCCCTTATCCCGGCAGCAGGCCAGCACCGTGTCGCCGCGGGCCGCATAAAGTTTGACCATCTCCAGACCGATGCCGCGATTGGCTCCGGTGATGAGTACTGTTGCCATGGTTGTCTCCTCAGTTTCTCTCTGTTTCTGTCAGTTTCTTTCAGTAATTTCAGTTCGTGTCTGGTGCAGCGATCAATCGAGCAGCGCCTCGATGAGTTCGCTGGGTCGGGCAATCACGGCCTTATTCCCGCGCACGCCTACGGGGCGCTGCATGAGTCTCGGGTGCTCCACCAGCAGCGAAGCCACGGCATCAGCGCTCTCGTAGCTAGCGGCATCGAGACCGAGCTCCTTGAAGTAGCTGTCCTTACGAACGAGCTGCGCGGGCGCTTCAGGGAGCTGGTCCAGGAGCGCCCGCAGCGCCGCCTCATCAAGGGGCGCTTTGAGGTACTCGACCACTTCAAAATTTATGCCCCGCGCTTCGAGGATTTCTTTTGCACCGCGTGATTTGCTGCAGTTCGGGTTGTGGTAAAGCGTGATGTCCGCCATTGGTTTCCTTCATCTCTTCTTCCCTTGATATAGCTCAGGCATCGAGCTTCAACACCTTGCGCGCATTGTCGCGCAGGAACTTCGGCCAGACGTGCTCCTTCAGTGGCAGCTTCTGCATGTCCGTCATGATCCGCTCGACGGAGAGCCCCATCGGGAAATAGCCGCCGTAAATGATCTTGTCTGCTCCGCGGCTGTTCGCGTAGTCGACAATGGCCTCGGGGTAATACTTAGGCGCAAAGGCCGTGGTGGAGTAGTAGAGGTTCGGCCACTTGAGCATCAGTTTCACAGCCAGATCTTCCCAGGGTTCACAGCCATGACGGGTAACGAAAACCAGTTCCGGAAAGTCGTACATCACCTGATCGATGAGTCTGACTTCCTGGGGCCACATGGGGAAGCGCGGCCCGGGCACACCGGCGCAGGAGAAAATGGGGACATCGAGCTCCACGCACTTTGCGTAGATCGGATACATGAGCGGATCGCTGATGCCGACCTGCGGGTTGTAACCGGCGTTGAAGGCACCGAAGGAGCGCACCCCAAACTCCTCATACTGGCGCACCATGTCGCGAATCCCGTCCATGCCGCGATTCGGATCCACGGCGCCCTGGCCGACAAAGCGATCCGGGTGATCCTTGAGCGCCTTGCGACTGACATCCCCGCCGACGCCAATCAGTCCAACCTCAATACCGAAGCGATCCATTTCATGAAGCGTAACGGCAATGGGGTCTTTGGCACCGTAGAGTTCCTTCGGCACGTTCTTGAACATGTACTCCACGGGAAAGTCGAAGTCCTCGGAGCCGTCCTTCAACTGTTCGCGGATAAAGTCGTACTGCTTAAAGTCCTCCGCAGGGAAGCCAATCATCGTATCCACAATGCCAATACCGGCAGGAATCGCCACGCTCAGACTCCGTAGAGGGCGTTAGTAAAGAGATAACACATGGAGTCGCGTGGGATCTCGTCCTTCGGCAGCGGTTCGTTCACCTCCGCCGGTGTTGGACCGAACTCCTCCGCCAGCGGCAGGAGCTTTTCAACGTCAAACTGATAGAGCTTCGCCGCGTTGAGGCCAAGGATCTTGCGCCTGCGATCCTCCGGCAGCGAACCGAAGGTCAGGCGCAGGGACTCGATGTTGTAGGGGAAGGTGCCTTCGTAATGGGGATAGTCGTTACCCCAGAGCACATGGTCCTCGCCCACGTCGTCGATGCCTTCGAGATCGGCGAGACTCGGGAAGCTCGCGCCGTAGTAGCAGTTCCGCGCCGCATATTCACTCGGCAGATCCTTCAGCACCCACTCCATGCCTTCGTAGTTCATCTCGCCGATGGCGCCCGCTTTGAAGCCCATATGAATGCGATCCAGCTGCTTGAGCTGTGCAGCAACCCAGGCGCAGCCGGACTCCGTGAGGATGTATTTCAGCTTTGGAAACTTCTCATAGGCGCCACTCATGAGGAGATGCCGCCAACCGGCCTGACAATAAAACGTAACCTCGGAAATCCAGAGCGACTCAGGGACCGGGCCTTCTCCATAGTTCGGGCTGCCCTGGCCGGAGTGCTGGTTAATGACCAGGTCGTGGTCCTGAATGGCCGCAAGCACTTTGTCCCAGGCCGGATCGTAGAGCGGCTTTAACCAGGTGCAGTCCGGCGGGATGAGCGGCAGCAGAACCCCGCCCCGGAGCCCAGCTTCAGCGATGAATTCGATGTCCTTTACGGCCTCATCGAGATCGTTCGGGAGAATCAGCCCGATGCCGGCCCGGCGATCGGGATCCTCCGCGCAGAAATCTTTCAGCCAGCGGTTGTGCGCACGGATCCCGGCGAGGGCATACTCGAAATGCTCAGGCGTGGGCGGCTGCGCCGTGACAATGCTCTTCCGGAAGAAGGGTGGCACCGTGTTGGGAAAAACAACCTCGCCAACGACACCCTGACTGTTCTGATCCTTCGTGCGAATCTCATAATCCCAATTGCGCATCTTCTTCGAGCCATAGTGCTCCTGAGACGGGTTCTTATAGCCGCCCCGCCACTCATCAAAAGCCGCTCGATATTCAGGATCCAGGTACTCGCGATATTGGGCGTGACTGCCACCCGCATGCGTGTCTGCCGTGATCAGCAGATAAGGATCGTTGCTCATGACTTCTCCTTCCCCAAGCCAGGCAGAGTAAGAAAAAAGCCCGCTCGCGTCACGCCAATCATGCTAGCCTCTCGCCTCCGAAATTTACGACCTCGAGACCGAAGAGAGAGGAATCAAAGCAATGATCGATACGGTAATCGTTGATGCCGCCCGCACGCCGGTTGGCAGAAAAATGGGCAAACTCGCCGGCGCCCACCCGACAGACACCCTCGGCCACACCATGCAGAAGCTGCTCGAGCGTCAGGGTCTTGAATCCGGCGTTGTCGACCAGGTCGTTGGCGGCTGTATCAACAAGCTCGCCGCCCAGGGCATGAACGTCACTCGCACAGCCTGGCTGGCCCACGGCGGCGACATCAACACCCCCTGCATCACCATCGACAGCCAGTGTGGTTCCTCGCAAGAGGCAACCACCCTCGCCCACTCCCTCATCGCCTCCGGCATGGCCGACGTAGTCATGGCCTGCGGGGTCGAAAACATGAGCCGGCTGCCAATCGGTTCCGACGCCGTCGGCAAAGCCCCCACCATGGGTAAGCCAATTTCCAAGAGCTACTTCGCCCATCACGAGTTCACCAGCCAGTTCGAAGGCAGTGAGCGTGTAGCGGACAAATACGGCATCACCCGAGCCGACACCGACGCTTTCGGCCTGCAGTCGCAGGAGCGCGCAGCCCGCGCCATCGCCGAAGGTCGCTTCGACAGCCAGATCATTCCGCTCGAAGCACCGGAGGTGGATCAGAACTTCGAAAAAACCGGCAACACCCTGTCGGTAACGGCCGATGAAGTGCCGCGGGATACCAGTCTGGAAGCCCTTGCTGAGCTGAAGCCCGTTGCCCGCCCGGATGGTGTCCATACCGCGGGTACGTCCTCGCAGATTGCCGACGGCGCCGCCGCCGTGCTCATGATGAGCGCAGAGAAAGCCGCCGAACTCGGACTTAAGCCGCTCGCGCGTGTGAAGGCTTCCGCCCTCGTAGGCTGCGATCCCGTGCTGATGCTCGAAGGCCCCATTCCCGCCACGGAGAAGCTTCTGGCGGATACGGGCCTCAAGATCGAAGACATCGACGTCTTCGAGGTCAACGAAGCCTTTGCCTCCGTCGTTCTGTCCTGGGCAAAAACCGTCGGTGCGGACATGGAGAAAGTGAATCCGAATGGCGGCGCCATTTCTCTTGGGCATCCGCTTGGCGCCACCGGCTGCTTCCTTATTACCAAGGCGGTACACGAGCTCCAGCGCTCGGGCGGTCAGTACGGACTGGTCAGCATGTGCTGCGGCGGTGGCCTGGGCACCGGGACGATCGTTGAGCGCCTAGGCTGATAGCTGATGCGTCTGCGCCGCGGTCCCATGCCGCGGCGCTCACTTCTGCATCTGCAAGGTATGGCCTGGTTCTGACCTGCCCTCAACCCGGATCGGATTCAGCGCCGGCCATGATCCGGAGCAGCCCGCGCAGGGCGCGACTGGCATTCGACTCGCCGATGATGATCCGGTAGACCTCCTCGGCGATCGGCATCTCAATACTGTGGCTCTGCGCCAGTTCAATCACCGCCGGCGCGGTTTTCACCCCTTCTGCAACCATCACCATTCCGCCGACAATTTCGTCGATGGTCTGACCCTGACCGAGCTGAAAGCCGACATGGCGATTCCGCGACTGGTCACTGGTACAGGTGGCGATCATGTCTCCCATACCCGCGAGCCCGGCAAAGGTTTCCGATTGACCACCAAGAGCAACGCCGAGACGCGTAACCTCCGCAAGTCCCCGGGTAATCAGCGCGGCGCGTGTGTTGTCACCGGCGCCCATGCCGTCCCCCATACCCACGGCAATGGCAATGATGTTTTTCAACACCCCGCCAAGCTCGCAACCGCTGACATCCTCATTGGTATAAACCCGGAACAGGCCGCTGTTGAAGAGGGGTCGCACCAGCTCAACGTTACCGCCACCCTGCATCGCAAGCACGGACGCGGCCGCCTTCCCCTCCATGATCTCCCGGGCCAGGTTTGGCCCCGTAAGCACGCCGGTGGGATGGCCGGGTAACACCTCTTCTATGATCTCGGTCATCCGCTTGCGCGACTCCACCTCGAGACCTTTCGTCAGACTGATGACGGGCACCCAGGCGCGAATGTGTTTGGCAACTTCTTCCAGCACACTGCGGAAGTTCTGCGAGGGAATACCCATCACCACCACGTCCGCCGTGGATACCGCTGCCGCGATGTCATTGGTGGCTACAAGTTTTTCTGGAAGCTCTATGCCCGGCAGATAGGTTTCGTTCGTGTGCTTGTCGTTGATTTCGGCGACGGTGGCCGGGTTTCGCGCCCAGAGCGTAACTGGCGCGTTGCGTGTGACCAGCGACGCCACCGTCGTTCCCCAGGATCCCCCTCCAAGCAGGCCAACTCTGAGTTCCGGCAAATCCCTACCTCCCCTTCCAGATGCTCCGAGTATACTGCTTGTTGATCGCCCGGCAGCACCAGGAGAGAGGCCATGATCGAGCTCTATACCGCATCCACCCCGAACGGCTGGAAAGCGTCCGTTACCCTCGAAGAACTCGAGATTCCGTACAACGTGCATGCCATGAACCTGCAGGCCGGGGATCAGAAGGAAGAGTGGTTCCTGAAGATCTGTCCCAATGGCCGCATCCCCGCCATCGTTGACACGGACAACGATGATTTCCCGGTTTTCGAGACCGGCGCCATCATGATTTATCTGGCGGAGAAGGCTGGAAAGCTGCTACCGACGGACGAAAAAGGGCGCTCGCAGGTCATTCAGTGGCTGATGTTCCAGATGGGCGGCATCGGACCGATGATGGGCCAGGCGAACGTTTTCTATCGCTACTTCCCGGAGAAGATTCAACCGGTGATCGATCGCTACCAGAACGAAAGTCGACGGCTCTGTGAAGTGCTCGACCGGCGCCTGGGAGAGTCGGAGTGGCTGGCGGACGATTTTTCCATCGCCGATATCGCCAACTGGTGCTGGGTGCGCACCTACACCTGGTCCGGCCTCGACCTCGCTGACCTCACCCATCTCAAGCGCTGGCGCGATGCGATCCGGGAACGACCAGCCTGCCAGCGCGGCATCGAAGTCCCCGCTCGCGTCGCGAACATGGAGAACGATAAGGAAGCCGCAGACAAATTCTCGAAGAACGCGCAGAGTATTTTGCAGACCTGACGGGCCCTGCGCCCTTAGCTTTCGGTCGCTCTGGCAGTTGAGGAGAGCTTCGCGCACCGCCAGCCGCGCAGCCCATTGATGAGGTGAATCGCGTCGACGCGGCTCAGATCCTCGACCGCAAGCTGACGTTCCTGAATCCTGCCTTCATCCAGGAGCGCCTGGCGCAGCACTCCCGGTAACAGTCCATCGGAAAGCGGCGGTGTCCAGCAGCGGCCATCCTGTTCGAATACAACGTTGGCGATGCTCGATTCCGTGACGAAGCCGGCTTCGTTCCAGAGCAGTGCCTCCACCCCATCCGGAACCTCCGCCTGCGCACCTTCGTAGACACCGCGGCGCGTTGTCTTGTGGCGCAATCGCAGATCGCGACCGTCCACCGGCGTACGCGCAAGCATGACCGGCTGTGTTTCTGTGCTGAGCCGCAGCGGCCAGGACTCAAGCTGAACGTCGCCCTCACCGCTGAGTGTCAGCCGAACTCGCCTGAGCGGTCCTGCCTGAGATCGCTGTGCCTCCGCCGCCAAGGCCTGGCGCACAACCTGCTCCTCAAAAGGATATCCGTAGTAGCGGGCGCTGCCGGCGAGGCGCTCGAGATGACGCGGGAGATGATGGAATCCCTCCCCCTCGGACCAGCGCAGGGTTTCCAGAAGCGAAAACGGCTCACCACCATCTGCGCCGCCAATCTCATCGCCAACCTCATCGCCAATCTCATAGATGGTCCTGTCTTTCGCAGTTTCAGCACCAACCGCCGCAACACGGGTAACGTCGGAAAGCACCTGCATCTTCGTCGCGATCTCGGCGTATTCTTCCCTCGCCTCCGAATCCCAGACGATGCCGCCACCTACCCCATAGCTGCCGGTGCCGGATGTGTGATCAAACCAGGCGGTTCGTATGGCAACGTTAAACTGCGCACGCAGCCCCTGCGCGTGTGGCGCCACAAAGCCGATGGATCCTGTGTAAATGCCTCGAGGTCCGGTTTCGAGCTCATGGATTAAGGCCGCGCTCGCGAGCTTCGGTGCCCCGGTAATGGAAGCCGCT
>JBCDDI010000059.1:0-11614 GCA_039180365.1 Pseudomonadota bacterium | reverse complement strand
GGAAATCGCGGCGGAAGTGGGGCTCCCGGTTTTTGTCCATGACCGGGACAGCAACGGTGAGGTTGCCGAAACCCTTAAGCGCTACCGCAGCCGACTCAGCGGTGCCGTCGTGCACTGCTTCACCGGTACGGCTCAAGACCTCAAAGCGCTTCTCGATCTCGACTGCTACATCGGCATCACCGGTTGGGTTACCGAGAAGAAACGAGGTGCCGGCCTGCGCGACATTATCGGCGCCCTGCCCCTTGAGCGCCTGCTGATCGAAACAGACGCCCCCTTTCTGTTGCCGAGAAACCTGCCAAAAGGCTGGCATGCCGAGCATGCGCCGGGCATCAGCAGCCGACGCAACGAACCGGCACTGCTCTCCTACGTGGCGGCTGGCGTCGCCGATGCCATGGATCTGTCTGTGGAGGCCGTTGTCGAGGCGAGCAGCGCAAACGCCAGGCGCCTCTTCGGGCTCTGATCGGTTAAGTCGCTAGAGTTCAAGGACGTGTTACGGCTGCGCCCGGGGATCAATGCTGCAGCCAGGCGAGCACGGCTTCCCGGTCGAAAGGTGCCAGCAGTTCTCTCTCCCCAAGACTCAGCACGGGCACCTTCGGCCCGTAGCGGTTGAGCAGTTCATCATCCGCCGTCGCCAGGTCGACCACGCGCACAGAACGGCCGGCCAGTTCTGGCATACTCAGCAGGAGATCCAGCGCCTCATCACAGAGCGTGCAGTGATCGGTGCTGTAAAGAATCAGGTCTTTTGCCATGCAGACGTTGCGCTTCGCCGATGTCGAGACTGTACCCCAGTATCCGCTCGAGATCCCCGATGCCCTCAACTGGCAAGGGACTGACGGCGGCTGGCGGGTGGACATTCCCCTGCCGGATCTCGAAGCGGGAGCACTGCTCACACCGAGCCTGAGTCTGCCGACTTCCGGCCCCGGGGCCAGCTATCGTTTTGTCCTGATGGCGGGCGAGAGGGAATACCGCCTGCCGACGATTCCGACCACGGCCCACAGGAAAGAATCCGGCGACGGCAGCGACCGTCGAGTACGGACGGCCCTGGACTGCTTTCTGATCGAGCAGGCCGTCCAGGACGTGCATCTGCAATGCACGGTCTCTGCTGCTGCGGAGCCTGCCCGTTACCTGCTGACGGTATCCTGTCGTCCTCGTGAACTCAGCGGCCCGATCCCAGAGCCTGCAACCCATCCCGTTGCTCCCAGGCCGGCCGAGATCAGTCAAATGCTCGCTAATCCCCGGATCGCCAACCGCATCTGCTCACCGGTGAGCACGGCCATGGTCATTGCCGGGCCCGGCGTCAGTACAGAGGCAGGGAGGGTCGTTCGCGACTGCTTCGACCCTCTGACGGGAATGTACGGCCTTTGGCCCCTGGCGATTCGGAGCGCAGCGCTCCAGGGCTACCTTGGTGCCGTTGAGCTGCTCAGCGGCTGGACGGACGTTGAAGCAAGCCTTGAGGCTGCCCTGCCCGTCATTGCCAGCATCCGCTTCGACGCGGATGCACTGCCCGGCTCACCGCAGCGGAAAACGGCCGGTCATCTTGTCGTTGTCTATGGCATCGAAGGGGATGAAGTCCTCGTCTGCGATCCGGCGGCACCCAACCACGGGTCGGTGTCGCGCCGTTACCCTGCCGCGGCCTTCGCCGAAGCCTGGTTCCGCCATCGGGGTGCTGCGTATATGCTCACGCCATGCGCTACCTGACACGCTTCCTCCTGCTCATGATCGGGTTTGCCCTGACCACGGTCGGGCTCATGATGTGGCGTGCCGTCGGCTTCAGTTTTGAAGGCATCTGGTTCGTGGACAACGGCTATCGGCCGCACGCCCTGCACGTGCTGATTCTGGGCCTTGCCATGATTCCACCGTCACTCTGGGAGATTTTCGTACTGGAAACTGAGCAGCATGATCGGTAGTTCGCCGCAGCCCAACGCCGGACGCGTTTACCTGCGAGCCGTCGCGGCCAGCGACCGCAACGAGTTTTTGAGTCTCATGCGTGGCAGCCAGCATCTCCATCAACCCTGGATCTCACCGCCGCTGACGGACGCCACCTTCGCGAGCTATCTGGCGCGGACGCGCCGCGATGATCATGAAGGGCTGCTCATCTGTAACAAGTCTGACGATGCCATCACCGGCGTGATCAACATCAACAACATCGTCCGCGGATCCTTTCTCTCGGCCTCTCTCGGCTATTACGCCGGGGCGCCTTTCGCCGGCCAGGGGCTCATGCGCGAGGGACTCGAGCTGGTGAAAGGTTATGCCTTCTACACCCTGGGGCTGCATCGCCTCGAGGCCAACATTCAACCGGAGAACCACCGCTCCATCGCCCTCGTCCAGCAGTGTGGCTTCGTCCGGGAAGGACTTTCGCCAGCCTTTCTATACATCGACGGCCAGTGGCGCGATCACGAACGCTGGACGGCCGTACACGCCCGGCCGGCGCTCCGCCCGTGACGACGCTACCTTACGGAAGTTGGCCGTCCCCCCTTGCGGCGGACGCTCTCGTTGAGGGGGTGGTTGGACTCTCGAGCCTGCAGGCGCAGGGGGGCTACCTCTACTGGCTCGAGGCGCGGCCGGAAGAAGGGGGCCGTAGCACGCTCGTGCGTCTCGACCCGAGGGCGCCAGACGCCGTAGCGGAGGAGCTCACGCCCGCACCTTATAACGTACGCAGCCGCGTCCATGAATATGGGGGTGGCGCCTACCGAGCCCACGACGCGGGCGTGTTCTTCGTGAATTTCGCCGATCAGAATCTATATCGCATCGGCTCCGATGGGACGGTGGCGCAGCTGACCGAAGGCGACAGTCAGGAACGCTTTGCGGACTTCGCCGTTGATGCGGAACGCGAGCGTCTGCTTTGCATCTGCGAGCGTCACCATGAGGACGGCAGCGTAGAAAACAGCCTGGTCAGCGTTGCCTGGACTGATGGCCGCACCGCGGACGTCGCCCGGGGCCACGATTTCTACGCAGCACCGAGACTGAGCGCGAACGGCGGGCGCCTGGCCTTTGTGGCCTGGGACCACCCGAACATGCCCTGGGATGGAACTACCCTCTATGTCACCGATCTCGATGCAGAGGGGATGCCAACGGAGCTCATGACGCTTGCCGGTGGCGCGCAGGAATCGGTCCAGCAGCCGCTCTGGCTGGCTGACGACAGCCTCGTTTACTTAAGCGATGCCAACGGCTTCTGGAACCTCTATCGCTTCGATGACAGCGGCAGCTATGTGGTCCTCGAAGACGGCGCCGACTACGGCGGACCACCCTGGGGCCTCGATACCCGTAGCTATGCAGATGCCGGCGCCGATCATCTCATCGCCGTGCGTCAGGGCCCGAGTGCTCAGGAGTTTGTGCTCGTTAATGCCCGCAACACCATGGCGTCGCCGCTTCAGCCGGACCCCGCCCCCTGGTGCGGCTTCGACAGCCCCTGCGTTATTGGTGGCGATCTCTATTTCATCGGTCGCTACCCGCACCGCTCTCCGAGCATCGAACGGCTGCCGCTCCGCGGCGGGCAGGCGGTCACCTTAAAAGCGGCCGGTGGTCCGGCCCTCAATGATGCGGACGTTTCCTGGGCGGAAGCGCTCAGTTTCCCCACCCGCGATGGCGCCGAGGCCTATGGCTACTTCTATGCGCCGAAGCGAGCGGCGATCGAGGGTCCGGAGGACGAACGTCCACCGCTTGTGGTCATGAGCCATGGCGGTCCGACAGCCGCAGCCAGCCCCGCTTTCAGTCTGCTGACGCAGTACTACACAACCCGCGGCTGGGCCGTCCTCGACGTCAACTACCGGGGCAGCACGGGTTACGGCCGCAGCTATCGCAAAGCCCTCGACGGCCACTGGGGACTGCTGGATGTGAGCGACTGCGAAGACGGTGTTCGGCACCTTGCCGGGGCCAGGCGCATTGACCCCGACCGCGTTGCCATCCGCGGTGGCAGTGCCGGTGGTTACACCACGCTGGCCGCGCTCACCACGACCGGAACCTTCCGCGCTGGCGCCAGCCATTACGGCATCGGCGATCTGCATGCGCTCGCACGCGACACCCACAAGTTCGAGTCGCGCTATCTCGACAATCTGCTCGGCAATGACGAAGCCCTCGCAGAACGTTCACCGATCAACCACCTCGACGGGCTCCGCTGTCCGGTGATTTTCTTCCAGGGCAGCGAAGACAGAGTGGTGCCACCGAATCAGTCGCAGGCCATGGCAAGTGCCCTTCGAGAGCGCGACATTCCAACGGCCTACCTGGAATTCCAAGGTGAGGGTCACGGCTTTCGAGACGGGCGCAACATCGTTCGCGCCGTTCGCTCGGAGGTCAGCTTTTTCTCCCGGGTGTTTCACATTGAAGCCGCAGACCCGCATCCAGACCTCAGCATAGACAACGCCGACAAGCTCTGAAGCCATGACCCAGACCATTGCCGTACTTATGGGCGGACCTTCCGCCGAAGCCGAAGTTTCCCGCAGATCCGCAGCAGAGGTTGCAGGCGCGCTCAAGGAATCCGATTTCGCCGTGGCCCTCGTTGAGCTCGACAGCACGGTCACCGAAACGCTCCTTGCCCTGCGCCCGGACGTGGTCTTCCCGGCGCTCCATGGACCGCCCGGCGAAGACGGCACCGTGCAGGGCTATCTGGAGATTCTCGGTCTGCCCTACGTGGGCAGTGATGTGCACGGCAGCGCGGCAGCCATGGACAAAGCACTCGCTAAAGCCGTCTTCCGCCGCGTGGGCCTGCCTGTTGCAGAAGATCTCGTGTTCCCGAGCGGCGCTGATTCATCGGCAGCGGCAGAAACCGTGCTCGAGCACCTCGGCGATCGCGTGGTGATTAAGCCGCTTGCCCAGGGGTCCGCCATCGGCGTCACCCCAATCGCCAACGGGGGTGATCTCAAGGCACCGCTCGAGGCGGCCCTCGCTCTCGGCGACGGTGTGCTGGTGGAACCCTACGTCCTCGGCCGGGAGATTACCGTAGGGGTGCTCGACCTCCACGGGGAAGCTCCGGAGGCGTTTCCCGTCATAGAAATCCGCACCGCGCAGGATCAGTGGTACGACTACGAAAACCGCTATGCGGCCGGAGGCAGCGAACACGTGATTCCGGCTCCGATGCCCGAAGCGCTGACGGCCTCGCTGCAGCAGATCGCCCGGGAGGCCCACGTTGCTCTGGGTCTGCGCGACCTTTCCCGGGCCGACTTCATCGTCACAGACAGTGATGAGATTGTGCTGCTCGAGGTGAACAGCCTCCCGGGCATGACGCCAACGAGCCTCTATCCGGACGGCGCCCGCGCTGTTGGCATCAGCTTTCCCGAGCTGGTGGCGCGGCTTGTGAAAAGCGCCGCGGCCCGTGCCGCGGCGACTCTTATACCTTAGTCACCGCAGCCATTAGAGATCCCTTAGAGATCGTAGCCCCGCTCGTTGTGCTGCGTAATGTCGAGACCCTCGACTTCCTCTTCCTCATTGATGCGATTCCCAACGAGCAGGTCGGTGACCTTCAGGATCAGAAAGGAAACGACGGCCGTATAAACGAGGGTCGCAACCACGCCGATGGCCTGTACCCCAAACTGGCTGCCAATGGCGATGTCTTCCTGCCCGGAAAAGATCCCCAGGGCGTTGCTCGCAAACACGGCCGTAAGCAGCGTGCCGAGAATGCCGCCGACGCCGTGCACGGGAAAGACATCGAGAGAGTCATCGATTTTCAAGGTTCGCTTCAGGTAATTGGTTGCCGCAAAGCAGACGATGCCTGCCGAGATACCGATAACAAGGGCGCCAGCCGGCCCGACGTAGCCGGAAGCAGGGGTAATGGTGCCAAGGCCCGCGACCATACCCGTAACGACACCCAGGGCACTTGGTTTACCGAAACGTACCCACTCGCAGATCATCCAGGTGAAAGCGCCGGCCGCCGCCGACGTGTGGGTAACAAACATGGCCATGGCGGCATCACCGTTCGCTGCCAGCGCGCTGCCGCCATTGAAGCCAAACCAACCCACCCAGAGCATGCCGGCGCCGGCTATGGTGAGCGTCATGTTGTGCGGCATCATGGCCTGCTCCGGAAAACCGCGCCGGTTGCCGAGTACCATGGCCGCCACAATGGCTGCAGTACCTGCTGTGATGTGCACAACCGTGCCACCGGCAAAGTCCATCAGACCCAGCTGTCCTAACCAGCCGCCACCCCAAACCCAGTGACAGACCGGCGCGTAGACGAGAATCAGCCAGGCCGCGCTGAAGATCAGCACCGCAGAGAAGCGCATTCGCTCCGCGAAGCCGCCGACGATGAGGGCGGGTGTGATCACGGCGAAGGTCATCTGGAAAAGGGCGAAGGCTGTTTCCGGGATATCGCCGGACAGACTGCCCTCCGCAACACCAGCAAGAAAGATCTTGTTCAGGCCGCCGATGAAGCCGTTACCGACATCGTCGAAAGCCAGGCTGTAGCCAATCACCACCCACAACATGGACATGAGGCAGGTGATCACAAAACACTGCATGAGCACCGACAGCACGTTCTTGGCACGTACCAGACCACCGTAAAACAGCGACAGGCCAGGCAGGGTCATGAACAGGACCAGCGCCGTGGCTGTGAGAATCCACGCGGTATTCGCTCCATCGAGCATAAGAACTCCCCCCAGAAAGACACGTTCTCGTTATAGTGGCCGAGAGGGTACTTAAGATGCCCAGACCATGAAAGGTCTCGGTGCACGCAGAGCTGGGAGTGGCGCCAATTTGCACAGCTTTGGTGCGAGCTTAAGGCAACCGGCGGATGTGAGTCGCCTCAGATCTTGTGGCCTTCCAGGGCTCCCCGGCCCCCTTTAAGCGGGTTGTCGGACCGACAGGCGCGACGGCAGGGTGGCTCAGGCGAGCAAGCGCCGCAGAAAACACTGCAGATAGAGTATAGTGCGCCGCTGCGGAACGGACGGGTGTAAACAGCAGAACTATGGAAGCAGTAGAAACGGTCCAGCAGGAACGCGTCAGCGCAGTCACCCAATGGCTGTCAAAGCGCATTATTGGCCAGGAGCTGCTCCTCGAGCGCCTCATGACGGCCCTGCTCTGCGGCGGCCATCTGCTGGTTGAAGGCGCCCCGGGACTGGCGAAGACCCGCGCTATCAAGGAACTCGCGGGTGCTGTGGACGGTGATTTTCATCGCATCCAGTTCACCCCCGACCTGCTGCCCTCAGACGTGACCGGAACGGAGATTTATCGGCCGGAAGACGGCTCCTTCAAGTTTCAGCCGGGACCGGTTTTTCACAATCTGCTCCTCGCCGACGAAGTGAACCGGGCCCCCGCCAAGGTGCAGTCGGCACTCCTGGAGGCCATGGCAGAACATCAGGTCAGCGTTGGTCGCCAGACCTTCAGGCTCCCGGAGCTGTTCCTGGTGATGGCCACCCAGAATCCCATCGAACAGGAAGGCACCTATCCGCTGCCGGAAGCGCAGCTCGACCGGTTCCTGATGCACGTGCACGTTGGCTATCCGAGCGAAGCGGCGGAGACAGAAATTCTCCACCTGGTGCGCTCGGAAGCTACGGAGCGGGCCGAGGCGCAGGCGCCCTACCGGCTCACGGAAGAAGACATCTTTGCTGCCCGACAGTCGATTCTCGGCATGTATATGGCGGAACCCATCGAACGCTACATCGTCGCCCTGGTGATGGCATCCCGGGAAGCCCGCGGCGAGCTCTCGCAATGGCTCGACTTTGGTGCAAGTCCCCGCGGGACCATTGCCCTCGATCAGTGCGCGCGAACCATCGCCTGGCTCGATGGCCGCGACTTTGTGACGCCCGAAGACGTCCAGTCCATTGCTCACGACGTCCTTCGGCACCGCCTGATCCGCTCCTTCGACGCAGAGGCTCAGGGGGTATCGGCCGACGACGTCATCAACAGACTCATCAACCAGGGACCGGTCCCATAGGCGCCAGCCGGACGACGGGACTCTCACGGCGCAGTCAGGGAGACGCTGGCAGTTGGCCTTAGGCAGCACATCGCGGGAACCGGAGAGCAAGGTAGCCGCCAGGGGTAATGAGCCGATGCTGCGCGGCGCCTACGTCACCCTGGCCGATCTGCTCCGGCTGCGCTATCGACGGCTGCCCGCACCTCCACACTCCGCCCGCGTTATGGGCAGCCAGGCGGGCAACCGGCTCTCTAAGCTCCGCGGCCGCGGTATCGACTTTTCAGAAGTACGCGCCTATCAGCCCGGCGACGATGTGCGCACCATCGACTGGCGGGTAACGGCCCGGAAGAACAAACCACACACGAAGGTTTTCCGCGAAGAGCGGGAGCGTCTGACGCTGATCGTTGTCGATCAGACGCAGAGCATGTTCTTTGGCTCAGAGGCACGCCTGAAGTCCGTAGCCGCCGCCGAGCTGGCCGGTCTCGGCGCCTGGCAGGCCTTGAATCACAATGACCGCGTCGGCGGCATGATCATTGGCAACGACGGCTACCTGGCGCACAAGCCCTATCGCAACATCAAGTCCGTGGCCCGGTTTCTGAAGGATCTCGCCACCACCAATCAGTCGCTGGCCCGCGGTCGACCGCACCCCAGCCGCGATCACTATGCCCAGGCGCTGGCGCAGATCCGGCGCCTGGCGCACAGCAACTACCGCATCTACTTCATCAGCGACTTCCAGGTGCAGGGTGATCACTGGCGGGAGGCGTTCAGAAGCCTGTCACGACATAATGAGGTTGTGGCGATCCGCATCTACGATCCCCTCGAGCAGCAGCTGCCACCGGCAGACAGCTACACGGTCACCGACGGTGACAGCCGGCTGCAGTTCCACACCGGCAACACAAAGCTTCGCGCCAGCTACGAGGCACGCTACAGCCAGGCGGAAGAGCAATTGAAAAAGGTCTGCCAGCAGACACTCGTTGACTACCGCGCCATTGCCACCAACGAGCCCCTGACCCGCCTGCCGGGGTGGACCTGATGCAGCCAGACCTCCTGCAGCAGCTTCGGGACATTCATCTCCCCGCGGAACCGGCGTTCTGGCCACCGGCGCCCGGCTGGTGGCTGCTGGCTCTGGCCGCCCTCGTGCTCCTGGTGCTCCTGGTAAGGCGCATTCAGAGCGCCATCCGCCGGCGTCGGCCCATCCGCCTTGCCGGCCAGTATTACGCAACGCTCTTCGGCGCCTATGAGCGCGGTGAAATCGACGCCACCCGCTACCTGCACGAAACCAACGAACTCCTGAAACGCCTCTACGTCCACGGCGTGCATGACGACAGCGCCCGCCCCCTGGCGGATGATGCCTGGCTCGCCTACCTCGACCGCCAGTCCGGGACCACGGCCTTCAGCGAAGGCATCGGCGCTCAGCTTGGCAATCAGCGTTTCCGCCAGAGCCCCGAAGCCGATCCGGAAACCCTGCACCCGCACGTGCTGCGGCTCTTTAAGGTGGCCCGACCGTGATCGAGTGGATCTGGCCCTGGATGTTTCTGCTGGCGCCGATACCCGCCCTGCTGCGCCTGTTCCTGCGCCCGGTGGAGCGACAGCAGGCCGCACTCACCGTGCCGGATGTTGCGAGCTTCCGGGTGGAAGCGGCCAGCCGCAGTGGCCAGGCTGAGCAACGTATACCCTGGCGCGCCGTGCTGCTCTGGCTGATCTGGCTGGCCCTGGTCACCGCCATGGCCCGTCCCCAGTGGACGGGGGAACCGGTCACGCTGCCTACCTCAGGCCGGGATCTCATGCTCGCCGTGGACATCTCCGGCAGCATGGGGACCGAGGATCTGCAGCTTGGCGGTCAGCTCGTTAATCGGCTGACGGTGGTAAAAAACGTCGTCAGTCAGTTCGTTGATGCCCGGGAGGGTGATCGCGTGGGTCTGATCCTCTTCGGAACCAACGCCTACCTGCAGGCCCCACTCACCTTCGATCTCGAGACCGTGAACCGGCTGCTCATCGAAGCCCCTGTGGGTATTGCCGGCGGCAAAACGGCCATCGGCGATGCCATTGGTCTCGCCGTCAAACGCCTGCGGCAGCGGCCGGCGGGAGATCGGGTCCTGATTCTGCTGACGGACGGTGCAAACAACGTCGGCGAAGTGGCCCCGGTGAAAGCCGCCGAGCTCGCCGCGCAGGATGGCATCCGCATTTACACCATCGGGGTTGGTGCGGACGAAATGCGTCTACCCAGCCTCCTCGGCGTTTTTGGCTCCAGGGTGGTCAATCCGTCGGCCGAACTCGACGAAGACACGCTCACGAGCATTGCCGACACCACCGGCGGCCGCTACTTCCGGGCACAGAACACGGCCAAGCTCGTCGAGATCTACGACATCATCGACGCCATGGAACCCATCGAGCAGGAAGCGGAGACCTACCGACCGATTGCCGTGCTCTACTACTGGCCCATGGGGCTCGCCTGGGCGCTGTTTCTGGTGCTGATCATCTGCGACTGGCGAGGCTGGGGCGGTGATTGACGGTTTCCTGAATGGCACGGTGGACGGGCTGGTGTTTATCCGCCCCTGGTGGTTGCTGGGCGTCATTCCCGTGGTGGTTCTGGCCGTGCTCTGGGCCCGGCGCCGTATGTCCGGGTCCCACTGGGAATCAACCATTGATCCAGCGCTCCTGGAGGTACTCCTTGAACCCGGCAGCCGCGGTGGCTTCAGAAAAGCCGCCTGGGCCCTCGCCATTGCCCTGGCCCTTGCAACCATCGGCCTCGCCGGGCCTGCCTGGCAGAAACTCCCACAGCCCGTGGAAGAGAAGCGCGATGCGCTTGTGATCGTCTTCGATCTGTCGCTGTCCATGTTTGCCCAGGATGTCAGGCCTTCCCGCCTCGTCCGGGCCCGGCAGAAAATCACCGACGTGCTGCGCCTGCGCCGGGAAGGTTATACAGCCCTGGTCGCCTACGCCGGCGATGCCCACGCCGTTGCACCGCTCACGGACGACGTTCGAACCATCGAAAACCTGCTGGCGTCCCTGAGCCCCGAGATGATGCCGGTCCTTGGCAGTAATCTGGAAAGCGCCCTCGACATCACCCGAGAGCTTTTCGAAAACGCCCGGGTGCTGCAGGGACGGGTTCTGCTGGTCACCGACGGAATCGACGATACCGGCGACGTGCGCGCCTTCTGCGAGCGGAGCTTTCCCCTCTCGATTCTCGGCGTCGGCACGGCACGCGGTGGAACAATCCCCCTGGATTTTGTGAATCAGCCAGGTCAGGTACTGCGCACGCAAGGCGGCGATCCGATAACCGCGCGCCTTGATGAAGCGCGGCTCGGCAACGTCGCCGCCGGCTGTCACGGTCGCTTCCGCACCCTCGCGCTTGGCGACGAAGACATCAGCTACCTGCTTGCCACTTCGCTGCCGAGCGAAGATGAAACCGAAGAGGTGGAGCGGGATTTTGATACCTGGGCGGACATGGGCTGGCTTGCCGGTCTGGTGCTGTTGCCGCTGCTGCTGCTCGGTTTTCGTCGCGGCGTTTTCGCCGTCGCCGTACTCAGCGTCGTGCCCCTCCCCGCCGAGGCAAGCTTCTGGGACGATCTCTGGCAGCGCCCCGATCAGCAGGCTTTTAACGCATTAAACGAGGGCGCACCCGGCCTCGCCTCCCTGCTCTTTGAGGACGATGACTGGCGCGCGGTCGCCCAGTACCGCTCCGGCGACTACCTCGGTGCAGCAAACGGCTTCGCCGCGGGTAGCGACGCCACCGCGAGCTACAACCTCGGCAACGCCCTCGCCAGGAACGGC
>JBCDDI010000058.1:0-11638 GCA_039180365.1 Pseudomonadota bacterium | reverse complement strand
CTTCTGAGCAATCCCACGCTCGATGCCATGACGGGTGCGAACGTCCTGCTCAAACCCGAGTGCCTGCAGCGTACTGGATCATTCAAGTTTCGCGGCGCCTGCAATCGTCTGGGTGCGCTGTCGGAGGAGGAACGCCGTGCCGGTGTTGTGGCCTACTCCTCCGGCAATCACGCCCAGGGCGTGGCCGCTGCCGCCCAGCACTACGGCGTCCATGCAACGATTGTCATGCCGGCCGATGCGCCGGCCATCAAGATTGAGCGCACTCGCGGCTATGGCGCCGAGGTCATCCTTTACGACCGCTATACAGAAAGCCGGGAAGCCATTGGTGAGGCCCTGGCTCAAGAAACCGGTGCGGTGCTGGTCCGGCCTTATGATGACCCGTTCATTATTGCCGGTCAGGGCACGGCGGGTCTGGAACTCGCTCAGCAGGCGGCGGCGCAGGGTGCTGAGCTCGACGCGGTACTGGTCTGCTGCGGCGGTGGTGGTCTAACGGCGGGTATTGCCGTGGCCCTTGCCGCCGAAAGCCCGAAAACGCAGCTTTACGCCGTGGAGCCCGAAGGCTTTGACGATCATGCCCGCTCCCTGGCCTCAGGGCGCATCGAGCAGAACGATCCCTCGGCACGGTCGATCTGCGATGCGCTGCTGGCGCCGGAACCAGGTGAGCTGACCTTCAGCATCAATCGTCGCGCGCTGGCGGGCGGGCTTGTGGTGAGCGACGAAGAAGCCCGCGCGGCCATGCGTTTTGCCTTTGAGCAGCTGAAGCTGGTCCTCGAGCCCGGCGGCGCAGTCGCGCTCGCTGCGGTCCTGAGCGGGAAACTCGACGTGGCGGGTAAAACAGTTGGCGTGGTGCTGAGTGGCGGCAACGTGGCGCCTGATTTCTTTGTGGAGGTCTTGACCCGAGACTCTTAGAGCGAAACTGAACCACCGCTATGGCGCGCGCCTGGAGTATCCTAGCGGTGTGATGTTCAGCGCCACTGTGTATCGACAAGCGTTCCTGGTACTCGTCCTACTTGCGCTGGCGCTGCAGATTGCCGTTCCGCGCGGCTACATGCCCGCCGCTGTTGGTAGTGGTGCGCACCTCCAGCTCTGCGGCGATGCATTTCCGCGAGCCGTGCTGGCGGCGTTACTTGGGGCTGATCACCACCACCACCATCATCACGGCGATCAGGATGCGGATGCAGACGATCTGTCGCGAAGCTGCGAGCTGGCTGGGCTGTTTGCCGAGGGCTTGCAAGCGGCGATCATCCTGGCTGTTGTCGAGCCTTGCGCAGCGTTCTATTTACCGAAACCCCGCACTCTCGACTCCCGCTTTGAACGAAAGCCACGCCACCGACCCCGCGCGCCTCCTCTGAGCTGAAGCGGTTCCTGTAACTTCGGATTCCTGCCTGGCGGGACTCCGACGGGCGCCCAGCGGGCGCTACTGCTTCGTTCTTTGAGAGTCAAAAAAGATGAAATTTACCTACTCCGGTGTGCGCTGCTTTGCGTTCGGCGCGCGCCCTATTTCCGAACAAAAGGTTCGGTTGGCGCTCTTCGCCCTGGTTGCTGCTGCGGGTCCTGCGTCTTCCGTACAAGCCGCTGAGCGAGCGCCGAGCTGGCAACTTCAGGAAGAGATCATCGTCGTTGGTGATCGTGCGGAAAGCTACGCGGTGAAAGAGGCAAACATCATAAGAGGTGGCATTGCCATCCGTGACTGGCCGCAGTCCGTGCAGGTGCTGAATCGAACGCTCCTCGATGAGCAGAATCTCCGATCGACCACGGAGGCACTGCGGAACGTTTCCGGCGTCATTCCCAATCACGAGCAGGAGACCGTCCTGGTCAACCCATTCGTCCGCGGCCAGGAGGCGGAGATCTACCTCGACGGCCTGGTCGGTTACGGGGATACGGCCGTACTTGACCCTTCGACGCTGATCGCCTTTGAACGCGTTGAAGTTGCCAAAGGCCCCACCTCGACTCAATACGGTGGCGGCGTGGGTGCCCCGACCGGCGGTCTCATCAATCTGGTCACCAAAACGCCGCGCGATGAAGCTTCCTACGATCTGGCCCTGCGCGGCGGCAGCTTCAATACCCGTTCCTTCGAGGGGGACATCAATCAGCCGCTTTCTGAGGCGGTTGGCTTCCGCCTCGCCGGCGAGTGGTTCCAGTCCGATGACATGATCGATGCTGTTGAAGTTGAGCGCCTGACGCTCAATCCGTCTTTGTCAGCCAAACTTGGGGAAGATACGGAGCTCATCATCCGAGGGCTCTACAACGAGATTGAGCAGCTGGAGTACACGGGTATCCCGGCAGAGGTTGCGCGCCTCCCGGAAGTGGACGACAGGCAGTTCAGTGGGGCCGTTAACGCGCCGAACACGGAGGTCGAGAATCTGTCCCTGCACGCAACGCTGGAGCATGCCTTCAATGATGATTTTGGAGCGATGCTGCAGCTCCGCTACTTCAGCAGTGAGTTCGAGGAGTATTCGTCTTTTCCCTTCCTGAACTTCTTCCCTATTGACGGCACCAGCGCACCGATCATCCGTGGGCAGCTTCCTGTAGAAACGGAAGAGGTGACCGTGGATGCTGCACTTTCTTACCAGCTCCGGCATTCGGGTTCCGTGGAGCATAATCTGCGTCTCGGTATTACCTGGGACCTTACGGACTACACGGCCGGGAGCGGATTCGATTTTACGCCGATCGGTGTCCTTGACTATGCATCCGGCGTGAACGACCTCGACTTCGGACCAATCCCGGCGATCAACAGTACCATTGAGAACGAGTACCAGACGCTGGCGGTGTATCTGCAGGACCACGTCGCCATTGGTGACCGCTGGCATCTGCTGCTCAGCGGAAGACTGAGTCGCTATGGGCTGAAGGAACTCGAGGGTGGCAGCGGTGCTGATGAGCGGTACACCGAATTCGATCCCCGGGTCGGTATCACGTATCGAGTCAACGATTCTCTGTCCGTCTACGGTGGCTACGCGACTGGGTCTCGAATCGTGCCGTTTTTTACCGGTGTCAATAGTGCAGCGCCCGTGCCGGAAGAGTCGGAGTCTACGGAAGTCGGGCTGAAGATTGCTGGTAATCAGTGGAGCGGTACCGTTGCCGTGTTCAGGCTCGATCGGGAGAAGATCCCGCAGACTGATCTCACTGATCCCAACTTTGGATCCGTGCAGACAGGTAGACAGCGTAGCGAGGGCGTGGAGGTTGATCTCGTCTGGGAGCCAATTCCTCGGCTGTCGTTGCTTGCCAGCGCAGCCTACATCAATAGTGAGAATCGCACGGACATCGTGTCTTTCGGAACGACCTTCGCCGCAGGCAATCAACTCTCCCGTGTCCCGGAAACGAGCGGCAGAATTGCCGTCCGCTATCGTTTTCTGGATGGGGTTCTTGCGGGACTTGGTCTCGGTCTCGGGCTGACCTTCGCTGATGGGGCGCCGCTTACCGACGCGAATGAGTTTTTCAGTGATTCCTACTCGGTCGTTGACCTGCAGGCGGACTACAGCATCGGACCCTGGCTCTTCCGTTTCAACGTGGTGAACCTATTTGATGAGGATTACCTCATGCCCTATCAGTATCTGCTGCAGCCCGTTGCACGCCCCGGTCAGGAACGATCAGCGTTTTTCAGCGTTGGGTTGAGCTTCTAAGGCCCGCCGGACGCCTTGCGGTCGCCCTGGAATTCGCCCAGGGTGACTGCGTCGCATTAACGCGAGCCAGTGTGAACAAATGCCGATTCCACAAGACGACCCGCTGCGCTGCGGACTCGCCTGGGCCGCGAAGGTAGCCTGCTCCGGTAAATATCTGACCGGGCGCAGGCCGCAGGACGTCCTTCGGGAAAGCGTCGCCTGGATGTTCTCCGATCAGCAGGAGCTCGAGGCGCTGCGAGGTAAAAAACCGACAGACGTGCTCCTCGAGGGGGTTGAGGTCGAGGCGGACGAGGCACAGCGGAGCATCACCCTGCGTAAGCAGGGGCGGGCCGCCAGTGCGCGACTGAACGGCTCCCTTGGCGCAATGGTCGCTGAACCCATCGGTGCACCCGCACACTTTGAACCACAGTCCATCGAGGCGCGACCGAAGACTTCCCAGCGCCTCGAGGCGGGTGAAACGGGCATCGATCAGAGCAAGGTCCAGGCGGCGCTGGACACGATTTTTGCTGATCCCCGACAGATGACGAATGCCTACCTGGTCGTGCATCAGGGTCGTATCGTCGCTGAACGGTACCGGGAACCCTTTGCGGCGGATACACGATTCGAATCCTGGTCCATGGGTAAGTCCATCGCCGCCACGCTCATCGGCAGGCTCCATGCACAGGGTGTAGTCGACCTCGAGGAAGATGGTCTCTTTCCAGAGTGGCTGGGCGCGGACGATCCGCGCCGGCGGATTCGCCTGAAAAACCTGCTCAATATGTCGAGCGGCCTCGACTTCAGCGGTTCCATGGGTCGCGGTGAAGACGTCAATGTGAAAGAGCGGGATGGCCGGTTCCTGGATCACATCTACGTTTATGCATCCGGCTGCGACAGTGAGCGTTTCTGTCTCGAGAAACCCCAGGAACTCGAACCCGGTAGCGCCGTCCGCTATCGAAACTGCGATCCACTTTTAACGATGCGGCTGATCCGCGAGCGCGCCGCCGGCGGTGACCTCGCTGTCTATCACGAACTGCCGCAGCGGCTTCTCTTCGACGAGCTCGGGGCCAGCCGCTTTGTGCTGGAAACGGATCCCTTCGGTGGCTTTCTCATTTCCGGCCACGACTATGGCACTGCCCGGGAGTGGGCGAGCGTTGGCCAGCTCTGGCTGCAGCGCGGTGCCTGGGGTGGTAAGCAACTCCTGGATCCGCACTACGTGGACTTTGCCCTGACGCCGGCGCCTGGTAGCGACGAGCCCTACTATGGTGGATTCATTCTCCTGAACCGGTCGAACGTTGCATCGGGGCTGCCTGAAGACGGCTGCTGGTTTTCCGGTGGCGGTATGCAGCGCACGTTCTTCGTGCCAAGCAAGGAGCTCGTCATTGTTCGCCTCGGCCATATCTTCGGTTCCCGCTTTCGTCTTGACGACACGCTGCAGGCGGCGAACGCGCTGCTTTGCGACGCAGTCCCCGCTTGAGGATCAACATGACTCGACTTTATGTTCAGCACACGATCTCCAATGAAGTCCGCGTTTTCGAGGAAGATACGGACTACACGCATGCCGGAACCATCGCGCTCGGAGAGGCCTGGAGACCGGACAGCGTCGTTTTGTCTCAGGACGGCGCGACGCTCTATACGAACTGGAAGGACATGGCCTATCTGAGCGCCAAGGCAAGAACTCCTTCCCGGAGCCTCTTTACAGCGCACGATGCTAGAACGCTCGATGAGCAGTGGCGCCTGCCGCTTGAAGGCGCCGTTGAGCACTTCGCGGCTGCCCCCGACAAGCGCTACATCTACAACGCCGTATCCGATCGTCCCTGGGTAATCCGCGTGGATGTGGAAACACAGCAGGCGGACTACGCGCAGATTACGAGCGTGGGCGGGCACAAGGTGCGCGTTAGCCCCGACGGCGCGCGCTGTTATGTTGGATCTATCATGACCTGCGAGCTTACGGAGCTCGACGCCATGAGCCTTGAACGCACCCGGGTTCAGGCCTTCGCTGACTATGTACGCCCCTTCGATCTCGACGCAGATGGCCGCACGGCCTACGTTCAGCTATCCCGGCTGCACGGCTTCGTCGTGTTTGATCTTGACAGCTGGTCGATCCGCGAGACGATCGCGCTGCCAGAGCTTCCGGCGGAAACGCCAGTGGAGGAGCGCTTTCCCTTCACAGTGGATCACGGCGCCGAGGTCACGAAGGACGGCCGACAGCTTCTGCTGCTGGCGACAACGGGCGATCACATGGTGGCCTGTGATCTGCCGAGCCTCGACGTACGAGGTACCGTTGCCCTTGGCACAGAGCCTAGCTACCTCACTCTGAATCCCACCGGGGACCGGGTCTATGTGACGAACCGAGTCAGCGGTAACGTCCAGGTTGTTGACCTGGCGAGCCTTGAAGTCATCGGAGATTTCTCGACGGGCGGACGCCGACCGCAGCGGATCTGCGTTGGCTGAAGCAGAGCATAGCTGGCTTGATCAGCTTAGCCCGGAACCCAGCGTCAGCAGATTCCAGTAGTAGCTCACCCAGACATAAAGCAGTCCTACGGCGCAGAAACCGCCGAGTGCGGCGCGGCCACCTCGGCTGCCATGACCACGGCGGAAACTGACCAGCGTGGCTGCTACTAACAACACGATGGCAACTGTTAGAAAGAGCGTTGCCGTCAGGGAAGCAGTGATGCTCGCCGGTAGCTCAAAATAGAAATCCTCTACATCGCTGCGTAGGCCGTCTACGAGTACAAAGAGATTAATCAGAATACCCGCGGCGATAACGAAAGCGCCGCCGGAGAGTGCCAGCGGCAGGCGATCTGCGCTACCGCCGCGCAGGCGCTGCCAACCGGCAATGGGAACGGCAATCAGCGTTACCAGCGCAGTGAGTGCGATGAGCCCCAAGAGCAGCTGATGCAGGCCGGGATCACCGTGCCAGGGCAGCCGATCCATCGTGCTCGCTGGAAAACCGGAGAAGTGCACGTGGGTGACCTGGCCAGCATCGTCACGAACGAACTGCAGCTCGTCATGATCGTAGCGGGCGCCGAAGCGGTCGTTGCCGAGCGCTACGTATTGGCGGGTACCGTCTTCGGAGGAGAGCGTCAGGTATCCGTCCTCATTGCTGGCGATCTCTGTGTGCCCAACCAGCAGCACGAGCTTGGCGAAGCTTGTGAAGCTGCGCCGGAGGCCCGCATAGGCTCCGGCGTACTCCGCCTGCCCTTCAGCGGCGTCAGCATTGGGTTCCGGTCGTAGAGGAGGATCTTCCGGAAAGTAAGCGTCGCGGAAAGATCTCACCAGGTTAGAGCGTATGGCCGCGGCGGGATCGGTGTTCACCGCCACGAACAGGCCCAGGTTTTCCTCAGGAAACAGGGCTAGCTGCGAGTGAAAGCCGTTCAGATCACCACCATGACCATAAGAGCGCACGCCGTTCGCCCGATCCTCGTAGTAGCCGTGCAGCCAGGCGTTGGCTTCGGGAAAGGGTCGGTAGATGGCTTCCAGCATCTGCGCGTGAGTCGTTTCAGACATGAGTGGAGGACCGCCGGACAGCTGGTTCAGCATAAAGCGCGCCATGTCGCTCCCGGTGGTGCTCATCATGCCGGCGGGGTAGATGAACCAGTGCAGGAATTCCTGCGGGCGCCAGGCACCGGCGCGAAAACTGTAAGAACTCGCAAGCTCCGCCCTGAGTTCCGTTGCCATGGGATGTCTTGCCGCAGTGCGGGTCATGGCCAGTGGAGCGAGAATCCGCTCCTCGATGTAGCTTGACCAGTCGAGACCGGAGATCGCCTCGACCACGTGGGCGGCGATGGCCGTGCTGTGGTTCGAGTAGGAAGAGAAGGTGCCCGGAGGTCGCACACGCTTCGGCAGATGCTTTGCGAGATATTCGCCCAAGGGCTCAAGCTCATCGGCGCTGCGCCGGCCGAGGTCCAGGAAGGAGTCCTCGAAGCCTGCGTTGTGGCTCATGAGGTGGCGCATGGTAATAGGTTCCGGAAAAGTTGCCGGAATTTGAAAAGCGCTCAGGTAGTCGTTTACGTCCGCCTCGAGGTCCAGCTTGCCAGCCTCTACCAGCTGCATGACAGCAAGCCAGGTGAAAGGCTTGGAGATCGAGGCGATGCGAAACAGCGTCTCCTCGGGATCGACCCGCCGCCGGTTGTCCCAGTCAGCCCAGCCGTAGCCTTTGTTGAGCCAGATCTCGCCGTCCTTGACGACGGTTACCACCGCGCCCATGGCCGGGTGGCTTTCTTTTTGTGAGTACCAGACGCCGTCGATGAAGTTTTCGAGGGCTTTTGGATCTTCCGGTAGAGCAGCGACTGGCCCGGTCACCAATGCCATAAGCAGGGCAGTTGCCAATCTTAAGGGGTGTTCCATGCGTATTCTTCGCTCGCCCGGGCTTTGTTACAGAAAACTACCTGCTGTTTTATCAAACAGGAAGTGTGCTGGGTGCACAGGCGGTAGCTTTCAGGGCTGAGCTTGATCTTAATGGTGCGAGGCAACGGAGTCATGAATCACTCGCTCGAGGAGACAACAGAGTCGGTCCGCTCGGGGCCTGACGCCCAGACGTTCACCGGCGCCGATTCAACTAAGGTCCGGGTCTTGTACGACAGTGCTTGTCCCGCTTGTCACGGCTATTGTGAACTGGCCCGGCGGTCCGATCCGGACGGAATAGAGCTTCTGGACGCCCGGGTTCGATCCGACCTCCTGGCAGAGGTGACCCGCCGTGGCTGGGACATTGACGAAGGCATGGTGCTTGAGCGGAGCGGTGAGCTTCACTATGGATCCGACGCCATTGCGCAGTTGGCCGAGCATGGTCAAGGGCGTGGGTTCTTTGTCCTGGTTAACCGCCTGATGTTTGCCCGACCGCGACTGGCGCGGATCCTGTACCCCGTGCTGAAAAGCTTTCGAAACCTGCTGCTCAAATGCCTCGGCGTGCGCCGCATCAACAATCTCGAGCGCCCGGGACAGGGTCGATTTTGAGAGCTTGAGGCTTTTCAAGCCCGCCGGGGCCTTTGGGATGTGGCGCGCCCGGTGCGATTCGAACGCACGACCTTCGGCTCCGGAGGCCGACACTCTATCCAGCTGAGCTACGGGCGCAGTGCAGGGTTAACGCTCTTAAGGAGCAGCTCCTGCGGCCTCGCGAGGTGGGTCCCACCTGGCGGGGGCGGCAATTATAGAGGCTTGAAGTGAGATTGCGAGCCGCGGGCCGGGTCCCGGGCGTGCCGTCAGGACGGCTGGCCAACGAAGCTTTCCTGCGCCGCCAGACGCGTCTGCAAGCCCTCAGGATGTGAATTGGAATATGACACATTACCGGACAATCTTCCGAAAGGCCCGTGTCATGGGCTTTCCAGAGATCAGGGCCTTCGGCGGATCATGTGTTGGATGTAAGCATGTGATGTTCCGCACAGTTAGCGAGCCCGGGGGGTAGAACAATTCGCGTCAAGCGTTCAAGAAGACGCGTTCGCAGGCGGACTGAGAAGCACCGCCAGGAATCCGGCCTCACTACAGGAACGGTGAGGTGAAAAACCGCCAGGACGGCAGCAGTAAACAGGCGGTAAGCAATCATGAGAATGCTCGCGGTAATCCTCCTCGCTCTGAGTGCAGGCGTCGCCAGCACCGCGTCGGCGGACTCGAAGTGGTCCTGGGGTGACTCCAGCAAGTGGACCAAGTCGGACTACACGCAGGGCTGGCAGTCCTACTCCAGCTCGGCGCGGCACTGGGCGAAGAAATGGAAGAAGGCCAAGCGGAAGTTCCGTCGTAACAGCCGCTACAGCGATCGCATCAATCAGCTGCGCTGGTCGAATATGAACTCCGGCGTCTGTGACGAGCTCAAGGGCTCGAGCCGCGGCCTGCGCATGCTCTGTATTGCCTTCTGTGAGTTGCAGACCTGTACGCCTGACTTCACCCTCGAAGATCCGCTCGCCAACTGTTCCACGAGCTCCAAGTGGCTCCATGCCCGCTACGAGAAGCGTCGGGGCGCCGGTGACCCTGCCATGCCTTGCGTTAAGGCGCCGCCGGAAAACATCGTTGACTGTCCCTGCTGGACCGGAGACGAGCTTGCGAACCTCCGCGGTCTTCCGGAGACAGGCACCGCTACGACCGCTTGCGTGCTTGATGATGGGAATGGCACCACGCTCGTGAACAACGACTACTGGTTTCTCATGGACGACGACATCAGCGGTCCCAGAGGCCAGCAGACCTTCCTCTCTGCCGCAGAGTTTGATGTGGGCCGTGGTTCAGCCACCTGCCTGATTCAGGATAACTGTTCAGACGGAGGCTGCCTGAACGATTCGCGCTACCTGAACATCACGACAGAACAGGCCTCTGCCTGTCAGGCGCAGCTCGTTGATGCGGCCGCGCAGCGCGGACTCAGCTGCCAGTAATCGTTCTACGCCTGCCCTTGAGACCCCCGCCGGAAATCGGAATACCGTTGTCCGGCCGGTCGCTTCCCCGCCCGGTTCCCGGCATCATGCGCCCATGTGGAACCACGAAGCCCTCACCCCCCGACTCGGTTCGGAAATCACCGGTCTAGATCTTGCCCGGCTGAGTGAGGCGGACTTTCAGTCGATTCACGAGTTGTTCCTCGAGCGTATGGTCCTCGTGTTCCGCGATCAGGATCTGGACCAGGAGGCGCACAAGGACTTTGGTCGCCGCTTCGGTGAACTGCATGTGCATCCCTCGAAACGCTACCTGGGGGCCGGCGGTGATCCGGAGCTCTTTACGGTGAAAGCCACGCCCACCTCAAAACATGCAAACGGCGAAGCCTGGCACAACGACCTTTCCTGCGAGGAGGAGCCTCCGCTTGGATCTGCCCTCTATATGCGCGAGCTGCCGCCGGTGGGCGGCGATACGCTCTTCGCGAACATGTACGAGGCCTACGATTCGCTCTCAGAGCCCGTGCAGGAGTTAGTGACCTCGCTGACCGCGTTCCACGATGGGCGCAAAGACCTCGCCAATTACGGCTATGAGCTCAAAGCCGATCAGTATTACCCGCGGGCAACCCATCCGGTTGCGCCGAAGCATCCGGAAACCGGGCGACGGGTGCTGTTTGTGAATCCAAGCTTCACAATTCGTATCGAGGAACTGGCCCCGGCAGAGTCCAAGGCGCTCCTCGAATTTCTCTACGGGCTTGTTCCGAGCCAGCCGCGGCTCCAGTGCCGTGTGCGCTGGGCGCCGGGTACCGTGGTGCTCTGGGATAACCGCTGTCTGCAGCATCATGCGATCTGGGATTACTTCCCGGAGAGCCGCTACGGTGAGCGGGTCACCGTGCAGGGTGGTGCCTTCCCGGACTGACCTTCCATCGCTATTTAGAGATCGTGCTCATGACTCCTACCGGCCGCTCTGGCTCAGCATTTTCAGGCCTCCTTGCAATGACCTTTGTTTCCTCAGTGCCAGTCCGTTGGCTGCTTTGTTGGCTGCTTTGTTGGTTGCTTTGTTGTCTGATGCTGCTGGTAATGCCGGGGCTGGCTTTCAGCGCGACGGCTGTTGATCACGAGCGGATTCGGGAGGCAGACGCTGAACCGGGTGCCTGGCTGAGCCATGGCCGTGACTATCAGGAAACCCGCGAGAGCCCGCTCACGGCGATTAACGCAGACAACGTCGAGGAGCTTGGCCTCAGCTGGTTTTTTGAACCCGGGACGCGCCGCGGCCTCGAGGCAACGCCGCTGGTCATCGACGGCGTGCTCTATACCACGGGTACCTGGAGCAATGTTTACGCCCTTGATGCGGTCACCGGACGCCTGCTCTGGCACTTCGATCCTCAGGTGCCTCGCGCCTGGGGGGCCAATGCCTGCTGCGATGTTGTGAATCGCGGCGTGGCTGCCTGGGGTGACAAGGTCTATGTCGGCACCATCGACGGGCGCCTTATTGCCCTTGACCGCGCCAGTGGTGAACCAGCCTGGGAAGCTCTCACCATAGACCGCTCGAAGCCCTACACGATCACGGGTGCACCGCGGGTTGTGAAAGGCAACGTCATCATCGGCAACGGCGGTTCCGAGTACGGCGTGCGTGGCTATGTGAGCGCCTACGATGCTGACACCGGTGCGCTCAACTGGCGCTTCTATACG
>JBCDDI010000057.1:0-11671 GCA_039180365.1 Pseudomonadota bacterium | reverse complement strand
GAAGACCGCTCTGTTCCGTCCCAGACTTTTTGCCTCGTAGAGCATTTCGTCCACTTCCGCGAGGGCAGTGGTCCAAGCCTGCACGCCATCGGGGTTGAAGCAGCCGGCACCGACGCTCACGGTGACTTGCCCGGCTTCTGGGGACGCCGGATTCGGAAGGCCGGGGGCGTTGCAATCTCAACGCAAGGAGTAGCGCACCCCCAGCGACATTGAGTTAGTCCAGTGCCAGGTCTCAAGCGGACTGCCATCGGGCCGGCGCATTTTCAGATCCCAGGTGATCCAGCTGCGATAGTCGATGGTCAGCGTGGTGCGCTTAGTGAGTGCGTAGTCGAGGCCCAGAATGGCCTGAAAGGCAGGCCCGGATGCCTTGTCGTCGAGATATAAACCGGCGGCTGGACCATCGAGAACTGTCACATCGTAATCAGTGAATGAGGCGCCAAGGTCGAAACCGATGATGGGACGTACCGCTTTGTTCAACCGGAAGCGATACAAAGCGTTCGCCATCACGCTATCAGCGACCACTTCCCCGGTAGCTGCGAATTGACCGATAAACGGATTGAAGTCGATGATCTCAACGTCATTTTCCCGGCGGCTGAGCTCAAGTTCGAGGCGCCAGCGTCTCGCCGTATCGTAGCCGAAAGCCAAACTTGCGCTGGGCCCAACCTTGAAGGCATCAAAGTTCTCGAGGCTGCCATCGATCTCTGTATCGACCGCATAGGCGAGGCCGAGATTCGCTGCCGCATACCAGCCGGAGCCGAGGGCGGGGGGCGGTGCGAGCGAGGGTTCCTGCCTGCCGCCGAACAGGTAGCGTAAGTGCAGGGTGCCTGAATGCACTGAGTGGCTCACGTCGAACTGTTCGCCGTCGAGGGCTGTGAAGGATGCCGAAGGCGCCTGCCAGAAACGGTAATCCAGGGCGAGATCCCACTTATCGCCCATGGGGACCGAAAAGCCTGCAAGGAACTGCCAGGCCCAGGTGAAGTCTTCGTCGTCGAGGAGCAGTTCGCTGCCGCTGAACTCGTAATCACGCAGCGTGAGGGAGAGTTGGGTGAGTCCCAGCCCGGCACCGAGGTAAGGACGCAGGGCTTTTTCCCGTCGGAACTCCCGGATCAGGCTCAACTGTCCGCTGAGCGCGAGGAGGTAGTCCGCAGGGCTGGGTTGGGTGCCGACGTTGTCTCCGAGAAATATAACTTCGACATCGTTGCTTCGGTAGGAAGCATCCAATTCCAGCTTCCAGTTTCCAGGCAGCCGTCGACCAGCGGTCAACACGGCCATCGGCAGGCCAAAGTCGAATTCGAGGCGGTCTGACCCGCCGAGGCTTAGGTTGTCCGCGAAGTTCCAGCCGAGGCCTAAGGCTGCATACCAGTTTGAAGACTGCTCGTTGGATAACGGCGCTTCCTGATGCTGCGTTAGCTGCACCGACGCTGGGTGGCTACTCTGGGTGGTCTCGGCGTAGGCAGGGGCTGCGAGAAGCAGGATTCCGGCAAGGGTCATTCGCATGGCGCGGAGTATGGCAGCGCCAATAGCGGCTGTCCTGCTGAGACTCGCGGACAGCGCCCGCAGACCCAGGGCCGGCCTTCATCTGCACTATAATGGCGCCGACGTTTCGCTCCCGGGACCGGGATCCGCTCTATGCTGACTGACTATCGAGAGAATCCGGAGGCAGCCGCCCTTCAGAGTGACGTCTGCATTGTTGGTGCGGGCGCTGCAGGCATTCCCCTTGCACGTCAGCTCGCTAAAGACGGCCACAGCGTCTGCCTGCTCGAGAGTGGCGGGCTTGAGTATGAGCAGCCAACCCAGGATCTCTACCTGGGTAAAAACGTTGGCATGCCTTATTACGATCTCGAAGAGTCTCGGCTCCGCTTTTTCGGAGGCACCACGCGGATCTGGGGCGGCCGTTGCGCGCTTCTGGATCCCATCGACTTCGAGCAACGTGACTGGGTGCCCTACAGCGGCTGGCCCATCAATCGCCGCGATTTGGATCCCTATTACCGCCGGGCACACGAACAGTTCGAGTTAGGGGAGTTCAACTACGAACGGGACATCTGGGCACAGCTCGGTGTCGACGAGCAACCCTTCAATCCCGAGCGTATTGCCGCGAGTCTGTGGCGGTTTGATGAGGTCAAAGAGCGCTATGGTCCCCTTGGCTCGAAGGACGTCATCGACTCGGAGCGAATCCACGTGCTGCTGCACGCCAACGTCGTTCGCTTGCAGGCGACGATTAACGGCCGCGAGATCGAACATCTTGTGGTCCGTTCCCTGGCGGGCGAGGCCAGGGAGATCCGGGCCCGACACTACGTGCTCGCCGCCGGGGCCATTGAAAACGCCAGGCTGCTGCTGGCGTCCAATGATGTGGAGAAGGCTGGCGTTGGCAACGGTCGCGATCAGGTGGGGCGCTACTTCATGGAGCACCCCGTTGGCCGCCTTGCTCATGTGGCCGTGGAAAAGCCCTTTGAGCTCTGGGCGGCGATGCAGAAACGCTTCATGCGCTCCGGTCCGCCGCTGGCACCCGTGCTGCGTCTGGCGGAGGCAACCCAGCGCCGGGAGGCGGCTCTGAACAGCGCGGTGACCTTCAAGCTGCAGCGCGATCCGGCGCTGGGTATGTCGCTGGTGGGCAAGGTTTATCCGACCCTCAAGCATTCCCTGGCGCCCAGTCGCACGGGACTCGCCCTGAACCATGCCTATCGCTCGCTCCGCGGCTGGATCCATCGGGAAGTGCGCGAGTCTATCGAACGTCTGCGATCGCGCCTTGGTCTCAGACGCCTTTACATGATGGTGCGCAGCGAGCAGTCTCCGAATCCCGATTCCCGCGTTCTCCTCTCGGAACAGCGCGATGCCCTCGGTGAGCCTCTGGCTGATCTCAACTGGCAGCTGTCGGCGCCTGAAAAACACACAGCCTCGGTGCTCGTTAAAACGCTGGATGAGGAACTGAAGCGCCTGCAGATGGGCAGGCTCGAAGCGAGCGACTGGCTCCGAGAACCTGGCCTGCAGTGGCCCCAGGACCCGACTGTCGGTAATCACCCCATCGGCGGCTATCACCACATGGGCACCACGCGCATGAGCACCGACCCCGGTAACGGCGTGGTGGATGCCAACTGTCGCGTGCACGGCTATGGCAATCTGTTTGTGGCCGGCAGCTCGGTATTCAGTACCAGCGGCTGGGCCAATCCAACCCTCACGCTTGTTGCCCTGTCTTACCGACTCGCCGCCCACCTCGACGAGCAGCTTCGAGACTGAACTGAGGATTCCATGAAAGCTAAGGACGCAATCACTCGACGCGACTTTCTGAACGGCACCCGCATCGCCATTGGTGCCGGTGCGGCGGCGAGTCTCGGCGGGCTCTGGCCCCAGGCTTTGGGGGCACCAGCACCAGCTATCCCTGGTGCAGACTACTATCCACCGGCTGCAACCGGTCTGCGCGGTTCCCATCCTGGTTCCTGGGAGACCATGCACGCGCGCGTCAGTGGGGCTCATTGGCGTGCCACGGGACCTTCCGAAAACTACGACCTGGTCATCGTTGGGGCGGGCATCAGCGGACTGGCTGCGGCCCATCTCTACCTTGAGGCCGAGCCAGGGGCTCGTGTCCTCCTGCTCGACAACCACGACGACTTCGGTGGGCACGCCAAGCGCAACGAGTTCAATCACGCGAGCGGTACACGGATTGCTTACGGTGGGACTGAGTCCATCGACACGCCGTCTTCTTATGACCCGGTGTCGCTGAAGGTTCTCAAGGACGTTGGCGTGCAGACGGAGCGGTTCTACAACTACTTCGATCAGTCTCTCTACGAACAGCTTGGTCTGGATGTCGCCATCGCCTTCGATGCGTCGAGTTTTGCGGAGCGCCGGGTTGTGAAGGGCTACGGGAGCCGGCCCTGGGCAGAGTTTGCCGCCGAAGCGCCCATGAGCGATCGGGCTCGGGCGGACCTGGTGCGGGTCTTCACGGAGGCGAAAGACTATCTGCCGGGTATGAGCCAGGCGGAGAAACGCGATTACCTCAGCGGGATCAGTTACCTCAGATTCCTCAAAGAACACGTTGGCGTCGACGACCAGCTCCTCGAGCTGTACCGGCGCTGGGGGATGAGTTTCTGGTGTGTCGGTATGGACGAAGTGCCCGCGCTGGCCGTGCAGGCCTATGGAGATGGCGGTGGTATTCCGGGCCTCCAGCACACCGTCGAACGCGATGGTTACCGGGGCGATGAACCGTACATCTTCCACTTTCCAGACGGCAACGCCTCTATTGCGCGCCTGCTCGTGCGTCGGCTCATTCCCGCGGCACTACCAGGGTCTACCATGGAGGATTCGGTGCTTGCTCGCCTTGACTACGGCCGGCTGGATCGTCCCGACAACGCCGTACGGATCCGTCTCAACAGTACCGCCGTCCAGGTCCAGCACACGGCTGACGCGATGGGTGTGGAGGTCACCTACGTCCGTGATGGCGTAGCCCGTTCAGCGCGGGGCAAACACTGTGTGCTGGCCTGTTACAACGCCGCAATTCCCTATCTCTGCCCGGAGCTCCCGGAGGCGCAGCGCGAGGGCCTCGCCTACAACGTGAAGATCCCGCTCACCTACACGAAGATCCTCGTCGACAACTGGCGTGCCTTTGCGGACCAGGGTATCGGTTATGTGTTCTATACGAACGACTTCTACAAGCAGGTAGAGCTCGACTATCCGGTGTCCATGGGGGGCTATGAATTCGGCCGCTCCCCGAACGATCCTATGGTGCTGCATATGTGTCACGTGCCGCACTTCCAGGATATTCAGGGTCCGGAGCAATGGCGGGCCGGGCGCCGCGCGCTGCTCGAAACTCCTTTCGAGACCTTTGAGCACCATGTTCGCGATCAGCTCGATCAGGCCCTTGGCGCAGCGGGTTTTGAGCCGGACCGGGACATCCACGCCATCACCGTGAATCGCTGGGCGCACGGCTATGCCTACAGCCCGGACCTGCTCTGGGAACCGCACTGGCCTGGTGACGCCAGCAAACCCTGGGTCATTGGCCGTCAACCCTTCGGCCGTATCAGCATCGCCAACTCCGATGCCGGCGCCAGTGCTGACACCAATTCCGCCATCGTGGAGGCGCATCGGGCTATCCGTGAGGTTCTCGCAAGTTGAGACGCCGTTGGCTGCTCCTGCCTGCGGTACTCCTGCTGCTGCTGTTGCCGCCGCTTACGGTTTATCTGCTTTTTCCTGAGATTGTCAGCCAGGCGGCGGAGCGCTATGGCCCGGAGTATGGGGTTGAGGTTGCCGTAATCGATGTCGCGCGACCTGAGTTCGGCAAGCTCGAGGTTCGACGGCTTGTGCTCGAAGCAGGCCGCTACCGGTTGACCGGGAGCGAATTGCAGCTCGCCTACACACCGGGTGGGCTCTATCGCGGCGGTCTTGAAGCCATGGAAGCCATGGACCTTGAGCTGACCGTGCTTGATGCCGCAACAACCGGCGGCGAGGACGCTGGAGAAGAATCCCCCGGATCCAGCACCGACGCAGACGTTCTTTTTGCGCTGGTTCCGGCGGAGCGTGTGCACGTGGAGCGTTTTCGGCTCACGCTGCCGGCACTCGACTTTACCGCTGCGGGCAAACTGACCCTCGACGATGAGTCACTTGAAATCACCTTTACCACCGAAACACCCGCGGTCGCAAAAGGCGTGAACCTGAATGCAACGCTGAACCGCAGTGGCGCCGTGACGGTGGACTTTCGTCCGGCGGAGCCGTCGGCCAGACCGTTCCTCAGCCTCCGCTCTGAGGTGCCGCAAGAGAACCTGGAAGGATCGGTGGAGTTCGACCTGGCCGACTTCTCCTGGGCCTTACTCACCGCAGGACTGGGTCTGCCGCCCGGTGAGGCTGTCGTTTCCGGGCGGGGTCGCTTCAGTCTGCCCTGGCCGCTCCCAGAGTCTGAGCTTGAGCAGTCACTCAGCGCGGAAGCCGAACTGACCGGCTTCTGGCGCGGGGCAGAGCTGGCCCTCAGTGCTCATGCGCTTTCCCTGGCTGTGACGAAAGGGCGTTTCACCGTTGATGGTCCTGTTAAGGCGGTTCGAGAAGACGCTGCCGCTGGGCTGACCTGGACAGTCGAGGAAGCGGCTGGCGCCCTCGACGGAACCGGTCTGAGCGGATCCGGTCCTCTTGCCCTAACGCTTAAGGAGCAAGGCGTCAGCCTTGCGGGCGCGTTCAGCGCGAGCGGCAGCCTCCCGACTCGTCGCGGTGAGCTCAGCTTTGAGGGTTCGCTCCTGGCCGCTGAAGTGCAGCGGCCGCTTACCGTCGACCTCAGCGTTGCGCAGGAGGAAGCGGCAATCAGCGGTCGGGCGCTCCTTAGCAGTTCGCCGTTTCTGGCTGTACCGCTGACTTTTCACTTCAGCCTGACCGACGGCAGCTACCTCATCGAAGGACAGCACCAGCAGGCGATCGACGGTGGTCTCCTGGCCATGACGCTTCCTGAGTGGTCCGAGCCTTTCGATCTTCAGCGCGGCAACCTGGCGCTGACCTATCTTCTGCGGGGGTCTGAGACGCAAGCGCTTGGCGGCGAATTAACGTTTTCCATCGCCGAAGGAGACGGCTTCTACGAGTCGGTGGCCGGCCGCGGTCTCGAGACGGAACTCGAGGCCCGGCTTGATGCGGGCAAGCTGAACTTCCAACCCTCATCAGTTTCGGCGGCCCTGGTTGATGCAGGCGTACCGGTTTATGACTTTGCAACTACCCTGGCTGGTGATCTGGCTGGTGATCTGGCGGTGCTGCACATTGGTCCAACCCGGGGAGACGTCCTGGGTGGCACGCTGCTTGTGCCAGCCTTTGACTATGATCTGCCGAACGGCGGCGCGGCCTTCAGCGTGGAGCTGGATGGTCTGGCGGTGGCGGAAGTGCTTGCGCTTGAGGGAGAGAACATCACCGGCAGTGGTGTCCTCGATGGTTTGTTGCCGCTACGCCTGAAGGAAGGCGAGATCAGCGTCACAGCGGGGCAGCTCACAGCCCGGGAGCCGGGCGGCGTCATCCGCTTAAACCCGCGCTTTGCCGACACGCTGACTCAGCCGGGTTTGGACGTCGCCATGCAGGCGCTCACGGACTTCCGGTTCCAGCGCCTGGAAGCAACCGCCGACTATTCGCCGGAAGGTGATCTGGTCCTGGGGGTACGCCTGGAGGGCAGCAACCCTGAGTTGGAAGCGGGCCGTCCCGTTCACTTCAATCTGACCGTGTCGGAGAACATCCCCGTGCTCCTGCGATCTCTGCGCCTGAAAGATGAGTTCACCCGACGCATTGAGGAGCAGGTGACACAGTGATTGCCAGGACTGCGGGCGAAGGCTATGTTGACCCTGAGCCCCCCAGGAAAGGAAACCCCATGCGGACCCTGCTCCTGCTCATCGCGCTGCCGCTCTTTGCAAGCCTCGCGAGCGCCTGCACGCCGACCGTTAAAGTGGCGACCGATGAGCCCATCACCATCAACCTCAATGTGAACATCAAACACGAGATTCTCGTCAAAGTAGACGAGGAACTTGATGATCTGTTCAGCGACGACAGCGGACTATTCTGATGATCAAGCAACTAATCAGCGCTCTGGTTATTTCTGTCGCACTGCTGGCAGCCGGTGCCGCGTCGGCGGCCGATCTGCAGGCTGCCAAGCAGCAGGGCCTCATCGGCGAACGCGCCGATGGGTTCCTGGGTCTCGTTGTCGACAGTGCGCCCGCAGACGTTCAGGATCTTGTTAGGTCCGTGAACGCAAAACGTCGAGCCGAGTATCAACGGATAGCGGGGTCCAATGACCTGACCCTCGAGCAGGTGCAGGCGCTGGCCGGGAAGAAGGCCATCGAGCGGACGCAGCCGGGTGGCTGGGTCATGGAAAACGGCGGCTGGCAGCAGAAGTAGCTGCCAGGGCCGGCGCGCAGGCCGCTTAAAGCGAAGGCTGCCAGGTGCTGGAGAAACGCCTGCGCGCTGGAACGTCGATGCGCTTCTGTCGGTGGCGTTGTCAGCTGGTTTTAGCGTAGTCCACCGTCAGCCACCGGTCTGGACGGATAGATACCTGCACGGATCCGCTATCGGCGTTTGCCTGGGCGTACTGTTTGCCCATGGCTTCTCCAAGGTAGCGGATCGCCATATGTTCGGTGGCGCCGTTGTCCGGCTCGCGGACCGCGGTGACGGTGCCTTCCACGGAGACGTAGGCATAGGGCAGGGCTTCCTGCTGGGCAACGAGGGTGACGCGAGTGCCTTCCGCGAGCAGTTTACCCTTGCGCGAGGTGGGCCCAGTTAACACCCAGATCTCGCCGCCTGGTTCGTAGTCATACCAGATCGGGGCTGTCAGCGGTGCCCCGTCGCTGGGGATCGCGAGGACGCCGACGTGGAGGTCGGCGAGAAAGGCTTCGCGCTCGTGCTCAGACATGCGGGTATCGGCCATGGGTGGTCTCCTTCCGATGAGTACGCGGTTGGGCATGCTAGCATGGGTCCAACCTTGATCGGTTTCACTTAAGTTGATTCGAGGATGACCGGAGACGCTAATGCCTTATCACCATCTGGCCATCGCAACGCGCGACATGCGGGCCACTCATGAGTTTTATACGAACGCCATGGGCTTCGAACTGGTTCGCGCTGAGAAAGCGCAGACCGGGCCCGAGGCCTGGGCCAAACACTTCTTCTATGACACCGGTAATGGAGAAATGATGGCGTTCTGGGAGATACACGACGACGCGGTGCCTGAGGACTTTCCGACCTCAATCTCTACCGGTCTGGGTCTGCCGCTGTGGACCAATCACATCGCCTTTGGCGCCGCCGATGACGTGGAACTCACCGCTGCCCGGGAACGGCTTCTTGCTGCCGGACATCCGGTGCGTGAAATTGATCACCACTGGTGTAAATCGATCTATGCCACGGATCCGAACGGCATCATGGTTGAGTTCTGTACCACAACGCGGGCCTTTGATGAGGAGGATCGGCAGAAGGCGCACGCGGCGCTGAGCGCCAGCGAGTTGCCGGATGAGCCGGCGCCCATCATGCAGGAATATCACCCGAGCTAGGCGCGGAAGGCGTCACCTCATCGGAGCAGGGGCGAAGGTTTCGGCGCGCGCGATAGACGTCGCCGCGCTGTCAGTCCTTCTTCAGCAGATCGTACTTCTTCAGATAGCCGCGGAGCTGGTGATAGGTTACCTGCAGCAGCTCGGCGGCCTTCCGCTGGTTGTGCTTCGCTTCCGCGAGCGCCTGCTCAATAAGGTCAACTTCGAAGTTCTGAACACTCTGCTTAAGGTCGATGGGAAAGCTGCCTGCGGCCGGGCCCGCCTTGGCGAGCTTCGGGCTGTCGCTTTCAGCGGCCGGAGTTCCGGCGCCATTGTGCGTTGCCGGGGAATCCGGTCTCTCTGCCGGTCTGAAGGGTGATGCGAAGGGGTCGAATACGATGTCTTCGACCGGGGTGTCCTCGTCGTGGCGATAGACGGCCCGTTCGACGACGTTTTTCAGTTCCCGGACGTTACCCGGCCAGCGGTACTCGCAAAGCGACTCCCGGGCTTCCGGGGAGAAGCCGGGAAACAGCTCGCGCCCCAGTTCCTGCGCCATGCTGACGGCGAAGTGCTCGGCCAGGAGCAGAATGTCGTCCTCCCGCTCGCGCAGCGGGGGCAGGGTAATGACGTCAAAGGCGAGTCGATCGAGGAGGTCGTGGCGGAACTTGCCGTCATCCGCAAGGGCTGGCAGGTCTTCATTGGTTGCCGCCACCAGACGCACATCGCAATGCAAGGTGCGATTGCCGCCAACCCGCTCGAACTCGCCATACTCGATTACCCGCAGCAGTTTTTCCTGCACAAGCGCCGAGGTTGTGGCCAGTTCATCAAGAAACAGCGTCCCGCCGTGGGCCCGTTCGAAGCGACCTTTGTGGGTTTTGGTCGCCCCCGTGAACGCGCCGGCCTCATGGCCGAAGAGCTCGGTCTCCAACAGTGAATCGCTGATGGCGGCACAGTTCATCTTCACGTATTCCCCCTCCCAGCGGTTTGAGAGGAAGTGCAGGCGAGCCGCGATGAGTTCCTTGCCGGTGCCTCGTTCGCCGACGATGAGAACGGGTTTTTCGAGCGGGGCCACCTGCGAGACCTCTTCAAGGATCCTTAAGAAAGCAGGGGACTCGCCGAGCAGGCGTTCCGGTTCTGTGGGCATTTTCTTGACAGAAATCCGCGCCGGGAAGGGACTGAGGATTCTGCCAAGTTGTGGTGAGATTTACTATGTTGCAAGTTCGGCTGGAAACAGACTTGAAAAAAATATCAATAAAAACAGCAATATAAAGGGGATCAGGCGGTTGGCACGGTTCCTGTATTAAAGACCCTGACGATGAGGAAATCGACTAAACGACTCCCATCGATACGAGGTAGACAACGGAGCTTGAACGACAAATGAGCATCTTTACTCGCATGTCAGACATCATTAACTCCAATCTCAACGCCCTGCTCGACAAGGCGGAAGATCCGGAGAAGATGGTGCGCCTGATCATCCAGGAGATGGAAGAGGCGCTGGTGGAGGTTCGTTCCACGTCAGCGCGCGCCATCGCCGACAAGAAGGAACTCGCCCGGCGCCAGGAGTATCTGGCTAACGAGGCGGCCGAATGGGAGCGGAAGGCAGAAGTGGCCATCAGCCGCGGTCGGGATGACCTGGCGAAAGGTGCCATCTCCGAACGCAACAAGGCCCAGGAAACCTCCGAAGCCCTCGGCCGGGACCTCGAGATCATCGATCAGTCCCTGGCGAAGCTGAATGAGGACGTCGGCGTCCTGCAGGCGAAGATCAAAGACGCCAAGGCCCGACGCAATGCCATCATCATGCGCGGCAAGACGGCGCAGACCCGTCTCGGGGTCAAGCGGCAGCTTAACGACCACAATATCGACGATGCCATGCAGCGTTTCGAAAACTACGAGCGCAAGATGGATGACCTCGAAGGGCAGATTGAGGCGTATGATATGGGCCAGAAAACGCTGGCCGACGAGATCGCTGAACTCGAGTCCGACGACACGATCGATGCCGATCTGGCCGAGCTTAAGGCCAAGATGAAGGGGGCCCCCGGTGCCGCTGCACCGGATGCCCAGAATGATCAGTCGGCGAATGGTTAGGAGGATCGATGGACGGCTTTACGGTCGCCTTCTTCGTACCCGTCGTCATATTTCTGACGATCGTTGCACCTGTGTGGATATTCATGCACTACCGCAGCAAACAGCGGGCACAGGGCGCGCTCTCTGACGACGAGCGCCTGGAACTCGAAACTCTCGCCGCGCATGCACAGCGCATGATGGATCGCATCGATACCCTCGAAGCCATCCTGGATGCGGAAACGCCGGACTGGCGCAAGCGCATGCAGGCTGAGTAGGGGGTGAACAGCGTGAAGGAAGACGCGGATTACGGACCCAATCGACGCAGTACCCGGCGCCGCCATGTGAGAAACAGCAGCAGGCGCAACGCCGGTGGTGCTTCAAGCAGCAATGCGAGCAGCTCTGAGCTCCAGCAGGCGGTCGATCGCTTTGAGGAGGCCGTGCAGGATCTTGTGGGATCCGCCACCTCAGAGCTTGGCGATCGTGCGACCACGTTTCTCAATGAAACGACAGCCAAACTCGAGCAGGAGCTTGGTGGTGGTCGCCGGCAGACTGCCTACGACGACTCCGACGCCGCAGCCCGCATGCGGGCGCGCCGCCGGGCGCGAGCACGAGCCCGCTCTGAACGCTACATGGAGCGCAGTCGCAAG